>JALYFY010000295.1 GCA_030777385.1 Pseudomonadota bacterium
GTGCTCCACAGGTCGAAATGGCCGACCCAGAGCTGCTCGTTGATGTAGGAGATCAGCTGCAGCACCTCCTGGCGCCGCCGCTCGGGAACCTTGAGGTCGAAGGCGCAGGCCACGTGCAGGGCCTCCACATCCTCGATCCAGGTAAACGCGATGTCGTAGTCCGCCCAACGGCCTGAGACCGACACGGACATCTCATCGGCTTCGGCGCGATCGAAGATCCAGTGCCGCAGGGCAGCAAGCCGCTCAAGCACATCGAGGGGATGTTCCGAACGGTCGACTTCAAGATGAATCTGCGACATGTCGATCCAAAAAACTCACAGGCCTGAATATGGTAAACACATCCGGGCAACACCATTGCGTCAATCGGGGCTCTACTCGGAAGAACTGCTCAGAATACCTTGGATATTCGGAGTTCCCGCCGCCTCGGCCTCGAATCGCCTATGAATCGACAGTCTTAGATTTCGGCTCCGGTCACAATGCGTCTGCTTCATCTGTCCACAACAGGAGGCCCGCGCCGGACGCAGATGGGCCTTCCGCCGGGGTCAGGGCGTGACAGTGCCTGTGCCGCCTGCCGGGGAGAGCTTTGCCTCAAGCTCCTTCATCCGCGCCTCGAGCCGCTCGTTTTCCTCCCGCGCCGCAACCACCATCTCGCGCAGAACCTCGACTTCCTCGCGGGTGGCCACGTCCATGTCCTTGATAAGGCGCTCGAACTGGCTGCGGACCACGGTCTCGACCTCCCTCCGGACACCCTGCGCCGCGCCGGCGGCATCCGTGGCGAAGCGGGCGAGTTCGTCGAAGATCCGGTTGGAAGATTGGGTCATAGGTTCAAGTCCACAGCGTTCGGCGGGCTCATCAGCCCTGGAGCGCCACATGTGGGCGCATTCGCCCTAAACTGCAACAGGGTTGACGATCCCGGCCCGAAAGGTCCAATGGCAAGGCGTTCGATCAAGGCCCCCTCATGCCTCTCTCTTTCCCCATCATCGATCCGATTGCCATCTCCATCGGCCCGATCGCGATCCGCTGGTATGCGCTTGCCTATGTGGCAGGCCTCCTGGGCGGCTGGTTCTATGCCAAGCGCCTAGCGGCCAGAGCCGATCTCTGGGGAGCCTTGCGCCAGCCCAAGCCCATCGATGTCGACGATCTCATCGTATGGGTCGCCCTCGGCGTGGTGCTGGGCGGGCGGGTTGGCTATGTGCTGTTCTACAACTTAAGCACCTATCTCTCGCAACCTTCGGAAATCTTCGCCATCTGGCGGGGTGGCATGTCGTTCCACGGCGGCTTCCTGGGAGCGATCCTGGCCATCGTGCTCTTTGCCCGCTCGCGCTCGCTCAATCCCCTGGCAATGCTCGACATGGCAGCCGTGGTGACGCCCATCGGGCTGTTCTTCGGGCGCATCGCCAATTTCATCAATGGGGAACTGTGGGGGCGCCCTGCCCCCGATTTTCCCTACGCCGTGGTCTTTCCCCATGCGGGTCCTGAGCCCCGGCATCCGAGCCAGCTTTATGAGGCCCTGGGCGAGGGACTGATCCTGTTTATCATCATGGCCTTTGCGGCCCGCCGCTTCGGCTTCCGCCGGCCGGGCCTTCTCGGCGGCATCTTCGTGCTCGGCTATGCGGTCGCCCGCATCGTCTGCGAGTTCTTCCGGGAGCCCGACGAGCAGCTCGGCTTCCTCTTCGGCTCCTCCATACAGGCGCTCAGCGGCGGCATTACCATGGGCATGCTCCTGTCCATTCCCATGGCGCTTGTCGGAGCGGGTGCCATTGTCATGGCGGCCCGCGGGCTGACACGGCCCTCGACAACTGCCGCCGAGGCTGCGTGAAGGCTTTTGCCCATAGCCTGCGCGAGATGATCACCCTGGAAGGGCCGATCACCGTCGAGCGCTACATGAACCTGTGCGTGCGTCATTACTACGCCACCCGTGACCCACTCGGCTCCGGGGGCGACTTCACCACGGCTCCCGAGATCAGCCAGATGTTCGGAGAGCTGATCGGCCTGTGGATGCTGGAGGTCTGGAACGCCATGGGCCGCCCGGCCCCCTGCCGCCTCGTCGAGCTAGGGCCGGGACGCGGCACCCTCATGGCAGACATCTTGAGAGCAACCAAGCTCCTGTCCGATTTCAAGGCCGCAGCCTCCGTGCATCTCGTCGAAACGAGCCCTGCCCTGCGCCAGAGGCAGCAGGCGGCTCTGGCCCGTTCAGGATTTTCACCCCAATGGCATGACCGGCTGGACGACGTGCCGCCGGGCCCCACCCTCATCGTGGCCAACGAGTTCTTCGATGCCCTTCCGGTTCGCCAGTTCGTGGCCACCGAGCGCGGCTGGTGCGAGCGGCTGGTCGGCCTGGAGGGCCAGCGCCTGATCTTCGGGCTCCGGCCCGAGCCGGAGCAGGCTCTCGGCAATCCATTGCGCCTCGGCGACATCCTGGAGTGGCCCGCCGCCTCGGTCGATTTCATGAGCGGTCTCGCCAGGAGGCTGGCGCGGGACACGGGTGCCGCCCTGATCGTGGATTACGGCTATTGGGGACCGGCCTTCGGGGACACCCTGCAGGCCGTGAAGCGCCACGCGCCTGTCGATCCACTCGAGGAGCCGGGGGAAGCGGATCTCACCACCCATGTGGATTTCCAGCGGCTGGCGCATGCGGCCGCGCAGCAGAAGGCCCGGGCTCACGGCCTTGTCTCGCAGGGCGAGTTTCTCCAATCCCTCGGCATCGACGCGAGAGCCGCCGCGCTGAAAGCCCACGCGACACCCGTCCAGGCGGACCAGATCGACCAAGCCCGCGCGCGCCTGACGGAACCGGGCCCAAAGGGCATGGGAGAGCTGTTTAAGGTTTTAGCCATCACGCATAAGGGACTTCAAGCCGTTCCCGGATTGCCCGCCCTCTCCTCTTCTTCATGAATTTTATGGAAGCCATGTTCATCCAAGCGCCCCCTCTCGCCGCTCTCCCCACCGTTCGCCATGCCTTCTTTACCCGCCAGGGCGGCGTATCGGATGGGATCTATGCCTCGCTCAACGGCGGGATCGGCTCGTCGGACGAACCGTCCAAGGTGCATGAGAACCGCCGTCGCATGGCGGAGGCGCTGCGCGTCGCGCCGGATGCAATGATCAGCGTCTATCAGGTTCATTCGCCGGACGCGGTGCTCGTAGAGGGCCCCTGGACAGGCGACCGCCCCAAGGCCGATGCCATGGTGACGGCAGTGCCAGGCTTGGCGCTCGGCATCACCACGGCCGATTGCGGCCCGGTGCTCTTTGCCGACGCGGGGGCTCGCGTGATCGGCGCCGCCCATGCGGGCTGGCGTGGGGCCGTAACAGGGGTGCTCGAAGCCACAATCGAGGCCATGGAGCGGCTGGGCGCCAAGCGTCAGGATATCGTTGCCGTGCTTGGACCCACGATCAGCCAGGCGGCTTATGAGGTCGGCCCTGATTTCATCAAGCGCTTTGCCGAGGAAGCCCCTGGCCATGAGCGCTTCTTCAAGGCGGCAACGAAGCCGGACCATGCCATGTTCGACCTCCCAGGCTTCATCGGCGCCCGCCTGGAGACGGCGGGGATCCGGGAGTTCACCGATCTCGGGCTCTGCACCTATTCGGACGAGGAGCGGTTCTTCAGCTATCGCCGCACCACCCACCGCAAGGAGCCGGATTACGGCCGCCTGATCTCGGCCATTGCGCTCACTCCTTGATGCCGGCTACGTCCGGCGTCTCCCAGGCGAGATGCTGGCCGCCATCGACGGCGATCATCTGGCCCGTGACGCTGCGCGCCTGCGCCAGATAGAGCACCGCATCGGCGATCTCATCCGGCGTTCCGCCATGGCCCAGCGGCACGGCGCTGCTCTGCTTGGCAAAGTCGTCATCGCCCTGGCGCACGTTCGACAGGGTGGGACCGGGTCCGATAGCATTCACCCGGATGCGCGGGGCAAGCGCCTGGGCCATGGTCTGGGTGGCACTGAACAAGGCGGCCTTCGTCAGGGTGTAGGAAAAGAACTGCGGCGTCAGCTTCCAGACGCGCTGGTCGACTATGTTGACGATGCACCCCTCCCGATCGGCCGGCAGCTGATGCGCGAAGTCGCGGGCCAGGAAAGCCGGTGCACGCAGGTTGACGGCAAAATGCCGATCCCATCGATCCTGCGACAGGGTCTCGACCTCATCGGGCTCAAATTCCGAGGCGTTATTGACGAGCAGCGTCAAGGGACCGAGCGCCCGCGCGGCATTCTCCACCAAACGGCCAACAGCATCTGCATCCGCAAGATCGCCCTGCACAACGGCAGCCCGGCCGCCTCTCTCCCGGATGCTGGCGGCGATCTTCTCAGCCTCATCGCCCGAGCGGCGGTAGTGAACCGCGACCGCGTAGCCCTCAAGGGCAAGTCGCTCGACGATCCTCCGGCCGATCCGCTGGGCACCGCCAGTGACAAGAGCCACTTTTTCCATTTTTTTGACCTCTTGAAATGTAAGCCCGTAACAGCAGCTAAGCGGTTCGGACAAGAAAATGACATTTTTTCGCGCGGGCGTCGAACAAATGGCCAAGCTGTGCGTTTGGGACTGCAGCGATGCCAAAGGGGAATGCACGCACATTACCGCCACAATCCTGCCACAGCTGTTCTTGGGCGCTGTGGTTGTTAGGTCACAGCCCTCAACCGGTTGTCGCTCTATAAACAGATAGTGTCCGGCCCGATCCAACCAATTGCGGGTCCGGCTGGCATGAAATTAATCAGGAAAGAGAAACCATGAAGAAGATTCTTCTCGCCAGCGTCGCCCTCTTCGGCTTCGCCGGGGCTGCCTCCGCTGCGGACCTGCCCATGCGCGCTGCTCCGCCGGCTCCGATCATTGCCGCTGCTCCGATCTTCACCTGGACCGGCTTCTACGTCGGTGTGAACGCCGGCTACGGCTGGTCGAACGACGACTTTGACTCCGTTGACCTCGCTGACGAGGGTGACGACGGCGGCTTCATCGGCGGCGCTCAGGTTGGCTACAACTACCAGATCGGCTCGTTCGTGGTCGGTCTCGAAGGCGACATCCAGTACGCCGACTTCGGCCGTGAAGGCGCTTTCGTGGTTGGCGGCGTCACCTATGACGTCGACAACAGCGACTGGTTCGGCACGGCGCGGGCTCGCGCCGGTGTGGCCTTCGGCCAGGCCCTGATCTACGCCACCGGCGGCTTCGCGTTTGCGGACGACGCCACCGGCTGGACCGTGGGTGGTGGTGTGGAGTACGCCTTCACCAACAACCTGTCGGCCAAGATCGAAGGTCTGTACGTCAACCTCGACAACGACGACGACTTCCCGGGCTTCGACGGCGAGACCGACTTCGGTGTGGTGCGCGCTGGTCTGAACTTCCGCTTCGGCACCTACTAAGATCCGTCTCACCTGAGACAGAAAAGGCCCAGGGAAACCCGGGCCTTTTTGCTTGTTTGAGGAGCAAGAGACGGCGCAATTCCGCATATCGTCCGGTATGGGACAGCCGGCAGGCGCTATGATGAACCGATCAGGGCGCATGTGCCTGCGAAACCCGCCATCCTGGCGCCTCGGGTCGGGACGGTGGTGGGGACCGGAACTGCGGTTCACAAACCGCCCAGGGAAAGCAGAGGCTTAGCGTCCCAACTGGCGGAGCCCTCCTCCGCCAT
>JALYFY010000296.1 GCA_030777385.1 Pseudomonadota bacterium
GCCCTATGACCGTGCAGAAGTGGAGGAAGCGCGAGACGGTCGAGGACCGACCCATGGGCCCCGCCGAACCCCACTCGACGGTGTTGACGCTTGAGCAAGAGGCCATGATCGTGGCCTTCCGCCGGCACACGCTGCTGCCCCTGGACGACTGCCTTTACGCGCTTCAGCCCTCGATCCCGGGCCTGACGCGATCCTCATTGCATCGCTGCCTGCAACGGCACGGTATCTCCCGGCTGCCGGACCTCGAAGGCGACAAGCCGGCCAAGAAGAAGTTCAAGAGCTACCCCATCGGCTTCTTCCACATGGACATCGCGGAGGTGCGCACCGGGGAAGGCAAGCTCTACCTGTTCGTAGCCATTGATCGGACGTCAAAGTTTGCCGTCGCCCGGCTTTGTGACGAGGCCACCCGTCGGACCGCGTGCCAGTTCCTGGAGCAGGTCCTGATCGTCGTCCCCTACAAGCTCCACACGATCCTGACCGATCGAGCCAGCAGGGGCGCCACCGGTCCGAGCCCGCTGGCGAGGGGCATCCAGTTCGCGGAGCAGCCTCGCAACCGCGGCACAGTCCTCTCGCGCCTGAGCCGGTTCGACATGATCTGCCAAGCCAACAAGATCGAGCACCGGCTGACGAAGCCCAATCATCCCTGGACCAACGGCCAGGTCGAGCGAATGAACCGCACGATCAAAGACGCCACCACAAAGCGCTATCACTACGACAGCCACGACCAGCTCGAGGCGCACCTCGATCTCTTCCTCGACGCTTACAACCATGCCCGTCGACTGAAGACCCTCAAGGGCCTCACACCTGCTCAGTTCATCTGGAAAGAGTGGCAATCCAAGCCCGAGCTCTTCTACGAAGAGCCGTGCCACTTGATCGCGGGACTAAACACCTACGCTCAGGACTCATAGCCAGAACATGACGGTTGCGGCCAAGGCGATGGCTGAGAGGAACACCTTGGGGCAGCGATCGTAGCGCATGGCGACGCGACGCCAGTCCTTGAGGCGTCCGAACATGTTCTCGATGCGGTGGCGTCGTTTGTAGCGTCGCTTGTCGTGCTTGACGGGTTTGTCGCGGGAACTCCGGCCGGGGATGCAGGGCTTGATGCCCTTGTCTTGCAGGGCTTCTCGGAACCAGTCCGCGTCATATCCCTTGTCCGCCAGCAACCAGTCGGCCTTGGGCAGGCTGCTCAGGAGGGCGAGCGCGCCTGTGTAGTCGCTGACCTGGCCTGCGGTCAGGAAGAACCGGATCGGCCGTCCTTCGGCGTCGGCTACAGCATGCAGCTTGGTGTTCAGCCCGCCCTTGGTACGCCCGATGAGACGCCCACGCCCCCTTTTTTGACCCGCAGGCTCGAAGCCGTGCGGTGCGCTTTGAGAAAGGTGGCGTCGATCATGATCGTCTTGGGAACATTCGCCTCGGCTGCCAGCCCACCCATCATCCGAGCGAAGACGCCCATGCCGCTCCAGCGCTTCCAGCGATTGTAGAGGGTCTTCGGTGAGCCGTACTCGGATGGAGCGTCGCGCCAGCGCAAGCCGTTGCGATTGATGAAGATGATGCCGCTCAGCACCCGTCGGTCATCCACTCGCGGCTTCCCGTGGCTCTTGGGGAAGAACGGCCGCAAACGCTCCATCTGCTCGTCCGTCAGCCAGTACAGGTTGCTCATCATCACCCCCCAAAGAACCGGGAGCTTGAATCACACAGGCGCAGCGGGAGCGAGCAGATCAATGGGTCCTGAGCCTAGGCACAGCGTCAGCCTTCCCAATGGCGCGGGCCAGCGCGTCTGATTGAGAGGAAACTCCGCCCGTGGTAACGTCCTCGTGCGCGAGGCTTGGCTGCCGTCGTGATCTGCGCGCCCTTTCAGGCCACCACAGACCCCTCTGGTGTCCGGGTTCCGCCAACGGAGCGGCACCCGGTGCCATGCTTCATGGCCCGAGCCGCACCCGAACCGGGAGGAGGACGGGATGAGAGCAACTCTGATTGGCCTAGTGGCGCTGCTGGGCTCTGGGCCTACTCTGGCGCAGGACATGGTCGGCGACCCCGAGGCGGGTCACGGGTTGGCCGGGATGATGTGCCAGACCTGTCATAGCC
>JALYFY010000297.1 GCA_030777385.1 Pseudomonadota bacterium
GACCTGAAGATCTTTCCCGACCGCTCGCACTGGACGTGCCTGGACCGCGGCTGGGAGGAGGTGGCGGACTACGCGCTGGACTGGGCCGTGCAGAACGCCCGCTCCAACGCCAGTAATGCCAGGCCGCTCGGTGCAGCCCGTACGGCCTGATCAGGCCGCATGTCCGGGCAGCGCGCCTTCGATGAGCTTGCGCTGCTTGCCGACGAGGGTCTCGCGTGGATTGTCAGTGGCCCGGATCGCCACGTCCGCATCACGCTTGGACAAGTTCAGCTCCTGACTGGCCAGCACCACGTCGAGGCGCACGTTTCGGCATGCCTTACGGAACTGCGTGAAGAAAGGCGTGAGCAGGTGGATCAGGAGCGGGTCGTAGGTGGTCACGCGCAGCTCGCCTGCGGGAGCGATCTCCCGTCCCGCACGTGGGCCTGGTAAGCCGGGGTCTAGAAGGCGATGGCGGAGAGGGGGAGATTCGAACTCCCGATACGGTTGCCCGTATGCCGCATTTCGAGTGCGGTGCATTCAACCACTCTGCCACCTCTCCGGGGTGCGAAGGCCCTGAGGCCCGCTGGTTGAGGCCGGGTGGATATCATGGGCTTGGCGGCTCTTCAAGCACCAAAAAGCAGGTTTCTGATTGACAAGCGAACGGACAATCCGTAGGTAAGCCTCCTCTATGGGCGGGCACGAGTGCCTGCGCGTATCCATGCGGCAGCTTGAGCTGCCGTGAACCGAAGCCGGAAACTGCCAAAAAGCCAATCCTGCGGGGATCCCCCTGCTGAGAATTGGGTTTGAACACGAGGATCAAGATGTTCGCAGTGATCAAGACCGGCGGCAAGCAGTATCGCGTTGCCGCCAACGACGTCATCACCGTTGCCACGCTCGCAGGCGAGCCGGGCGCAGCTGTCACGTTCGACCAGGTTCTCATGGTCACGAACGACGGCAGCACCCAGGTTGGCGCTCCGCTCGTCCAGGGCGTGACCGTGGCAGGCGAGGTGGTGGAACACACCCGCGGCGAGAAGGTCATCGCCTTCAAGAAGCGCCGTCGCCAGAATTCGCGTCGCAAGCGCGGGCATCGCCAGGACTACACCGTGGTGCGGATCACCGAGATCCGCGCTTAAAGTCAGGCGAAGACCCAAGAGGCTTCGACTTAAGGAACACACAGGGCTGCGGCTTGAGAAGGCTGCGCCGGCCACCGCTGAACAAGCGAAGGCATAGACAGGAAACACGGGAGTAAACCCATGGCTCACAAAAAAGCAGGCGGTTCGTCTCGCAACGGTCGTGACTCGGCAGGCCGTCGTCTGGGCGTCAAGAAGTTCGGCGATCAGCAGGTGATTGCCGGCAACATCATTATTCGTCAGCGCGGCACGAAATGGCATGCCGGCGCCAATGTCGGCATGGGCAAAGACCACACCCTCTTTGCTACGGCCGACGGCCGCGTCCGATTCCTGACGCGTCAAGGCCGAGCCTTTGTATCGGTTGTACCGGCCCAAGAGGCCGCAGAGTAAACGGCGAGAGCAAAACGAAGGAGCTCCCGCCGGCATCACACCGACCCGGCGGATCAAAAGCTCCTAAACAGGCCCAAAAGGCCAAGCTTCAGATCCGAAAGACAGGGGAGGTGGGATGTCCACCTCCCCTTCGTCATTTCCGGGCTAGGTAAGCCCATTCGGATCGGAGCAAGACGATGTTTCCCGACCTCACCCGTGACGATGTTTTCCGCCTCGAGACCCGCCGCCTGTGGCTGCGCTGGGCCCGTCTCGCGGATGCTCAAGCCATCGTACGCCTTGCCGGGGAGAAAGCGGTCGCGGAGATGACGGCGCGAATTCCCCATCCGTACCACCCGGACGATGCCGAGCGGTTCATCTTCCAGTCCAGGCGGTCCAATGCCGACGGCGGGGGCCTGCAGCTCGCCATCACCCCGATGGCTAAGCCCAACAGCCTCATCGGCATGGTGGGCATCGGCCCGCATCCGGAGACCGGCAGGCCCGATCTCGGCTACTGGCTCGGCACGCCCTACTGGGGCCACGGCTATGCCACCGAGGCCGTGCGCGCCCTGATCGATGCCTTCTTCGCCTACAGCGAGGGAGACGAGATCACGGCCTGCGCCCGGGTGATCAACCCGGGCTCCCGGCGCGTGCTGGAGAAGTGCGGCTTTGCCTACCAGGGCGCGGGGCTCTCCGAGCTGCCGGCCCGGTGCGGCCTCTACCCGGTGGATCACTTCCGGCTCGACCGGCGCACCTGGGAGAGCCTGAAGAGCTGGGGCCATACCGGCCTCGTGCGCGAGCCGGTCTCGGTCGAGGTCGAGGTTGACCGCGCGATATCGCTTGCCAGCTGATCGTCGAAGCGCTCCCGGAGCCCTTTTCGGGAGCGCTTCCCCTTATGTCCGCGTTGCTCCCGCACGGTCAGCGTGGATTGCCGCATTTTTCCCGCGCGAAGCCGATCGGCTTTTGCGAAAAATGCTCCAGTCCCGTAAAGGATGCGGATCATGAAATTTCTCGACCAAGCCAAGATCTATATTCGCTCGGGCAACGGCGGCGCCGGCGCCGTGTCGTTCCGCCGTGAAAAGTTCATCGAGTTCGGCGGGCCGGACGGCGGCGACGGCGGCCGCGGCGGCGACGTGTGGGCGGAATGCGTGGAGGGTCTCAACACCCTCATCGACTACCGCTACCAGCAGCATTTCAAGGCCAAGACCGGCGGCCACGGCATGGGCCAGAACCGGGCCGGCGCCAAGGGTCCCGATGTCGTCCTGAAGGTGCCGGCCGGCACCGAGATCCTGGAGGAGGACGGCGAGACCGTGATCGCCGACATGACCCATGTGGGCCAGAGGGTGCTCCTGGCCAAGGGCGGCAATGGCGGCTTCGGCAATGCCTATTTCACCACCTCGACCAACCGCGCCCCGCGCCGGGCCAATCCAGGCCTGGAGGGGCAGGAGCGCACGCTCATCCTGCGCCTCAAGCTCATCGCCGATGCGGGGCTGGTCGGGCTTCCCAATGCGGGCAAGTCCACGTTC
>JALYFY010000298.1 GCA_030777385.1 Pseudomonadota bacterium
AACAGAACGGCAGGCGCTGCGCCGATGACAAGGCTGAGAAAGGTCAGGCCGTAGAGGCCGACGAGGGAGGCGCTCTGCATCAGCCAGAGGTTTTGGCCGAGCGCCATGCCGGGACTGTTCCAGGGAAAGCCAGTGAAGAGATAGCCCCTTAAAACTTCGCTGACCGTCAGGCCGGAGGCGAAGGCGAGAATTCGCCAAGCATCGGGCAGCCAGAGCAGGCGGGCGAGGGCAAAGCCCAGGGCCGGAAAGAAGGCAAGCAGGGCCGGCAGGCCCAGCACCCCGAAGGGCATGGCCCAGGCGAACTGATCCGCCTCCACCAGAAAGGCGGCGCCCAGCCACCAAAGCCCAGCCACGAAATAGCCGAAGCCCCAGATCCAACCGATGAGGGCCGCTGTCTTAAGAGGGCCCCACAGGGACGGAGCGGCCTTGGCGGCGCCGTCCAAAAGCCAGACAGCCGGCGTCAGGGAGAGCGCAAGGGCCGGCAGGACGCCAAAGGGCGGCATGGCAAGAGCGGCCACGGCCCCGGCCGCAAAGGCAATCAGCCAGCGGCGCCATCCTCGGGCGAGGATGGCGCGATCAGCAAGGGGCATCATTCGGCGGCGGCGCTTTCAGGGCGCGGGGCAAGCGGCTGACCATCTCCGGCCTCGGATTCGGACGCGGGCGTACGGCGGTGGATGCGAAGCCGCTTCACGCGGCGGGGGTCTGCATCCAGAACCTCGAATTCCAGGCCCGACGGCCCTTCGATCACCTCGCTGCGCGAGGGCACGCGCCCGGCGAGCGTCACGATGAAGCCACCGATGGTGTCGATATCCTCGGCCCCTTCCTCTTCGGTGAGATCGAGATCCAGGGCTTCCTTGACCTCGTCGAGGCTGGCGCGGGCATCTGCGATGAAGGTGCCGTCGGCGGCTTGCACGATGGTGAGCGTGGCATCCTCGTCATGCTCGTCCTCGATGTCGCCCACAACCATCTCGACCAGGTCCTCGATGGAGACGAGGCCGTCCGTTCCGCCGTATTCGTCAATCACAAGGGCCATGTGGGTGCGGGTTGCCTGCATGC
The DNA here is from genome assembly GCA_030777385.1 of Pseudomonadota bacterium. Lineage (GTDB taxonomy): Bacteria > Pseudomonadota > Alphaproteobacteria > Rhizobiales > Beijerinckiaceae > Microvirga. Next base: position 1,057 of record JALYFY010000298.1, read on the forward strand.
GCACCAGAAGGTCGATGGCCGGCATGGAACGGGGCACGAACAGGACCGGGCGCAGAATGTTGGCCGACGACAGCGCCATGGAGAGGTCGATCTGGCCGAGGCTCGGCAGGGGAGCCTCGTCGCCTGAGCCGGTTTCCGACACGCTGCCGTCGGCCCCCATGGCGATGAAGTCCAGGAAGTCCCGGATGTGGACCATGCCCTTGGGATCGTCGAGGGTCTCGCCATAGACCGGCAGGCGCGAATGGCCGGCCGTCCTGAACAGATTGAGCAGCTCGCCGAGATTGGTGTCCGCTGCTACCGCCACGATGTCGGCGCGGGGGACCATCACGTCCTCCACCCGGATGCGGTGGAAGGAGAGCACGTTCTTCAGCATCGCCCGTTCCTGGGGCGAGAAGTCCGTGTCCTCGACGGTCTCCGCGAGGGCATCCTCGAGATCGTGACGGATGGAGTCCCGGGGTTTCAGGCCGAGACGGATCAGAACCCGGTCGTACCAGTGGTCGCGTGTGTCGTCGTTATCCGGGAGGGTGCGGACGGGGCGGTCGCTACGACTTCGATCTTCGTTCATTGCCGTTGGTTGTCAGCCGTTCATGCTGCCATATTGCGATAGGGATCGGCGATGCCAAGGGAGGCGAGCGCCTTGACCTCAAGAGCTTCCATGATTTCTGCCTCCGCCTCGACCTCGTGGTCGTAGCCGAGAAGGTGCAGAACTCCATGAACGATCAAATGGGCAAAATGATGCGCAAGCTCCTTGGATTCCTCCTCGGATTCGCGCACCAGGGTCTCGTAAGCTAAAGCAATATCGCCCAAATGGCGAGGCCCCGTTGCACCCGGATGCTCGGGCGCCGGGAAGGACAAAACGTTGGTGGCTTTGTCCTTGTGCCGCCAGGTGCGGTTCAGTTCCCGGATCTGAGCATCGTCGGTGAGCATCACGCTCGCCTCGAAATCCTCGCCCGCCTCGTAGGTTGCGGAAAGAGCAGCGTCCGCGGCCCTCTGCGCCAGAATCTCCGCATCCTTGAGGCGGCTCCAGTCGCCCGCCTCGATCATGACGTCGAGGGTGATCACGGTCTGCGATCCCGCTCGTAACGGGGCTGATCGGGCTGGGCAGGCGCCTCGCGGGCTGCCTTGTCGTAGGCGGTCACGATGCGGCGCACGAGATCATGGCGCACCACGTCCTGCTCCTTGAAGGTGACGCGGGCGATGCCCTCGACCCCGTTGAGGATGCGCACCGCCTCGACCAGGCCCGACTTCTGACCGGGCGGCAGGTCGATCTGCGTCGGGTCGCCGGTGATGATCATCCGCGAGCCCTCGCCAAGCCGGGTCAGAAACATCTTCATCTGCATGGTCGTGGTGTTCTGGGCTTCATCCAGCAGCACCAGGGCGTTGGTGAGCGTGCGTCCGCGCATGAAGGCCAGGGGCGCGATCTCGATCATGCCGGTCTGGAGCCCCCGGTCCACGTGCCGGGCTTCCATGAAGTCGTAGAGCGCATCGTAGATCGGGCGCAGGTACGGATCGACCTTTTCGCGCATGTCGCCAGGGAGAAACCCGAGGCGCTCGCCCGCCTCGACGGCGGGACGGGAGATGATCAGGCGGTCGACCTGGCCTGCTTCGAGCAGGGAGACCGCATAACCCACGGCGAGCCAGGTCTTGCCGGTGCCGGCAGGGCCTTCGGCGAAGATGAGCTCGTTTGTCTTGAGCGCCTTGATGTAGGTGTTCTGGGAGGCGTTGCGGGCGCGAACGCCCCCGCGCTTGCGGGTGGCGATCTGGTCGAAGGCCGTGAGGCCTGGGACAGGCTCTTCGGCGGCCGGGAAAAGACTGCCCTGAAGGGTGCACTCCTCGATGGCGCCGTCCACGTCGCCGGGACCCAGCGGCGCACCTTGTCGCGCGCGCTCATAGAGCCCTTCCAGGACGCGCCGCGCCATCTCGGAGGCTTCCGGCGAGCCCTTGACGGTGACCCGGTTGCCATTGGCGATGGCCGTGACGCCGAGGCGCCGCTCCAGATGGGCGAGGTTCTGATCGTATTGCCCGAAGACAAGGCTGGCGAGGCGGTTGTCATCGAAGGTGAGGATGATTTCAGCCTCTTCGACGACGCCGGGATGCAAGCTCGTGGGGTTTCGTCCCTTTTGTGCTCGTGCGGTCGCGTTGTCCGCTGGCCTCAAATGCCTCTCCTCTGAATGTTCGCCGCAAGGTATGCGGGGAACGGATATGGGGTCCTGATGGGCAAGGGACCAGAGCATCGGACCCAAAAGTGGACTCCACTTCTGGGGTTGATCCGATGCTCCTTAATCCTTGCTTGGAGCATCGTTTTCTGCGGAAAACCGGATCCACTTTTCGCTGCGCAACCCGCTGGGTCCGCACGATGCCCTAGGCCGCGGCTTGGCTGCCGGGCCCGATCCATTCCCCAAACAGGCTGTTGGAGCCTGCCTGAGTGATCCGTACCGTCACGATCTCGCCGATCCGGTGGCTGTCGCTCTGAAACTGCACGGGCTGCAGGTAGGGCGACTTGCCGGCCATCTGGCCCGGGTGACGACCCGGCTTCTCCAGGAGAACGTCGAGGG
>JALYFY010000299.1 GCA_030777385.1 Pseudomonadota bacterium
ACACCCAGCGCTTTTCTGCCGTCCCGCAAAGTGGGATTATCGTCCATCGCGGCAAAACCCTCGATGGCATCGGCAAATACCTGCGCGATGAGATCGAGGAATCCGGCGAGGACGAGGCAGACGTTACTGAAATTCTGCGCCAGTCCAAGACGGATGTTCTCGTCTCGTATCTGCCGGTGGGCTCACAGAAGGCAAGCGAATGGTATGCCGAGCGGGCCCTTGAGGCAGGCTGCGCCTTCGTGAACTGCATCCCCGTGTTCATTGCCTCGAACCCGGAATGGCGCAAGCGCTTCGAAGAGCGCGGCCTCCCCATCGTCGGCGACGACATCAAGAGCCAGGTCGGCGCCACCATCGTTCACCGCGTGCTCGCCAATCTCTTTCGCGAACGGGGCGTGAGGCTTGATCGAACCTACCAGCTCAATTTCGGCGGCAACACCGATTTCCAGAACATGCTGGAGCGGGAGCGTCTCGAGTCCAAGAAGATCTCGAAGACGCAAGCCGTGTCGAGCCAGCTCGACATTCCCCTTCCGGCCGGCGACATCCATGTGGGGCCCAGCGATCACGTGCCGTGGCTGACCGATCGCAAATGGGCTTACATCCGGCTGGAGGGCACCACCTTCGGGGGTGTGCCGCTAAACATGGAGGTGAAGCTCGAGGTCTGGGACTCGCCCAACTCCGCCGGCATTGTGATCGATGCGGTTCGCTGCGCAAAGCTCGCCATGGACCGCAAGATCGGCGGTGCCCTGACCGGCCCGTCCAGCTACTTCATGAAGTCTCCGCCGCAGCAGTTCACCGACAATGAGGCCCGCGACAGGACCATCAGCTTCATCAACGGCGATGACGAATAAAGGTGTGAGGGCGTGACCACCACGTTCTTTCTCGTGCGTCATGCGGCCCATGACAGGGTTGGCAGCATTCTGTGCGGCCGCATTCCCGGCGTGACCCTTGGGGCTTTGGGGAAAGCCCAGGCCCAGGGCCTTGCCGAGCGGTTCGCCAACGAGAATGTGGCCCATATCTGCACGAGCCCCCTCGAACGGGCCGCGGAAACAGCCGAGCCTATCGCGCTTCGCCTCTGCCTCCCGCTTGAAACTTCCGACGATATCGCTGAGATCGACTTCGGAGCCTGGTCCGGCACCAGCTTCGATGCGTTGGCCCAGGATCCTCGCTGGACCTCCTGGAACAGCAGCCGCAGCACGAGCCGCCCACCTTATGGGGAAGCGATGCTTGAGGCGCAAACCCGTATCGTGGGAGCCATGGAGCGCCTGCGCGGCCGCTATGCGGGCCGCTCCGTCATCCTCGTGAGCCACAGCGACGTGATCAAGGCTGCCCTGCTCTACCATCTCGGCATGCCGATCGATGCCTATGGGCGAATTGAAGTGGAGCCCGCCTCCATCAGCACCCTCGTCGTCGGCGACTGGGGCTCCAAGGTCTTGCGTCTCAACGAGGTGGTGGCCGCATGAAGATCGTCATATTCGGCCTCACGATCTCTTCTTCCTGGGGCAACGGTCACGCAACCCTTTGGCGGGGCCTGTGCCGGGCGCTGGCCAAGCAGGGACACAAGGTCATCTTCTTCGAGAAGGACGTGCCCTACTATGCCTTGAACCGGGACCTCTTCGAGGTTCCCGGCGGCGACCTCATCCTCTACGACGATTGGAACAACATTCGACATCGAGCCGAGACGGAACTCGCCGATGCGGATGTGGCGATGACCACCTCCTATTGCCCGGATGGCATTGCGGCGACCGACCTCCTGCTGAATGCGCTGCGGGCAAAGCGCGTCTTCTACGATCTCGACACCCCGGTCACCTTCTCGCGCCTCGATGCGGGAGAACCCATCAGCTATATCGGCCCTCGCGGCCTGAGGGACTTCGATCTCGTGCTCAGCTACACGGGAGGCAGCGCCCTCCACAGGTTGCAGACCGAACTTGGGGCAAGACAGGCTGCTCCGCTCTATGGGCACGTGGATCCGGATGTGCATCGCCCCGTCCCGCCGGTTGAGCATTACGTCTCAGACCTGTCCTACCTCGGCACCTATGCGGCTGATCGCCAGGAGGCATTGCAGCGCCTTTTCATCGATCCTGCAGGGCTTCGGGCAGACCAGCGCTTCCTGATCGGCGGCGCGCAGTATCCGGAAAGCTTTCCATGGCAGCCGAACATCCATTTCGTGCGGCATCTGCCTCCGCCGGAGCATCCGGCCTTCTTCTCGTCCTCTCGCATCACGCTCAACATCACCAGGCAGGCCATGGCCGAGATGGGCTGGTGCCCCTCCGGGCGTCTCTTCGAGGCGGCCGCCTGCGGTACGCCCATCCTGTCCGATACCTGGGAAGGGCTCGACAGCTTCTTCGAGCCGGGTCGGGAGATCCTGATTGGCAGAACAACCGAGGATGCGGTCCACGCGCTTGATCTCTCGGATGCGGAACTGCAGCGCATTGCCAAAGCAAGCCGGGAGAGGGTTCTCGAGGAGCATACCTCGGAGCACAGGGCACGCGAGCTTGAGATCCTGCTGACAAGCTCCAGTTCTCTCCTGTCCTCAACCGGCGGCTCTGCCGCCATGATGGAGGCCTGACCATGTGGGGCATCATACCCGCTGCGGGGATCGGCAGCCGGATTCAGCCGCTGGCGTTCTCGAAAGAGCTGCTGCCGGTGGGAAGCCGCCTCGACAACGGGATCGAGCGTCCCTGTGCGGTCAGCGAGTATCTCGTCGAGCGCATGATCTATGGAGGGGCAAGCAAGATCTGCTTCGTGATCTCCCCGGGTAAATCCGACATCATGGAATATTATGGGGCAAGCTACGGCACGGCCTCCATCGCCTACGTGGTGCAGCCGCACGCGAGCGGATTGTGCGACGCCATCTTTCAGGCAGCCCCTCTCATCCCGGCCGATGAGAGCGTGATCGTCGGCTTGCCGGACACGGTCTGGTTTCCGGAGAGGGCCTTGGCGGAACTGCCTGAGAGCACGCTCTCGTTCCTGCTCTTTCCTGTCGACAATCCGCAGGTTTTCGATGCCGTCGTTCTCGACGAGAACATGCGCGTCCAGGAAATCCAGGTGAAGCGGGAGGATGCCTCTTCCCATTGGATCTGGGGGGCCTTCAAGATGCCCGGTCACGTTCTGGAGGCTTTGCGCCAGCTCTGGATCGCACGCAATCGCGAGGACGAATATTTCGGCACCCTCGTGAACGCCTATCTGGCGCAAGGAGGCGAGGCGGTCGGCGTCAAGGCAGGCGAGTCCTATGTGGATGTGGGAACCCTGCACGGCTATCGCTCCGCCATCGGCCTCTTGAGCGAGGCTGCCCAGCACGACACCCTGACGGGCGCACGCGTCGCCCTCGGATGGCCGGCCGGCAGGCTGCCGCGCGAGCTTCATGACTTGAACCGGGAGTAGGCTCCACGATGAATGCTATCGATCCCATGCCGCCAGACGAGATCCGCCGGAAAGCCGAAGCGCTCGGCCCCTGGTTTCACAATATTGAGCTGAAGGGAGGCGTCTGGACCGCGCCCGACCACTTCCTGGGCAATTACCCTGCCGTCAAGTGGCAGCAGTTCGCCGACGCCATTCCGCAGGATCTCACCGGCAAAAGCGTGCTCGACATCGGCTGCAACGGCGGCTTCTATTCCATGGAGATGAAGAAGCGCGGCGCGGAGCGCGTGCTCGGCATCGACTTCGATGATACCTATCTGGCTCAAGCGCGCTTTGCCGCCCAGACGATGGGATATGACATCGAGTTCCGCAAGCTCTCGGTGTACGATCTCGGGCAGCTGGGAGAGCGCTTCGACGTGGTGCTCTTCATGGGCGTGCTCTATCACCTGCGCCACCCTCTTCTGGCTCTCGACCTCATTCACGAGCATGTGGCCCGGGACATTCTCGTGTTCCAGTCGATGCAGCGGGGATCGACCGAGACCATGCCGGTCGAGGAGAACTACACCTTCTGGCAGACGGATCACTTCGACGATCCGCGCTATCCGAAGATGCACTTCATCGAGCACCGCTATGCCGATGACCCGACGAACTGGTGGGCGCCGAATTCGGCCTGCGTGGAAGCCATGCTCCGCAGCGCCGGGTTTGAGATCGTCCAGCACCCTGAAACCGAAGTCTATATCTGCCGCCGTGTCGATGCTCCGCCCGGTGCGGGCGCCGTTTATCCGGCCCAAGGGAGAACCCGATGATCGAAGCCGCAATGATCTGGAACGAGCCGAACAACAAGTCCCATTGGGATCCGGAGATCGATCCGGACTGGAGGCTCTTTTCCGAGATGGTGATTGCCGCAGGCCAAGCGATCAAAGCCGAGAACCCCAATCTGCCGCGCGTGCTGGGCGGCATCTCCCCCATTGATCCAGGGTTCATCAAGAAGCTGGAAGCGCACGGTGCCCTCGCTGAGCTGGATGTGGTGGCGGTCCACGGCTTCCCGCTCGACTGGAACCTATGGCAGATCCATGACTGGCCCTCAAAGATCGACGAGATTCGCGCCGTCACGGACAAGCCTATCTGGGTCAGCGAGGTTGGCATCTCGACCTTCGGCGCCGAAGAGGTTCAGGTGTGGGGCCTCAACCGCACGGCGGAACTCCTGATCGGCAAGGTGCCGAAGATTCACTGGTACAGCCTCTACGACCTGCCTCGTGCCTGGGAAGCCACAACCCGGCACCGGGAGGCCGAAGGCTCATCCTATTACCGCCACTTCTACATGGGCCTCCTGCGCGAGGACGGCACGCCCAAGCCCTCACTTGAGGAATATGCGAAGTATGCCTCCCAGATGGGCCTGTGCCAGTGGTTCCATTTCGAGGACCACCGCCTCGACGATGCAGTGGCATGGATGAAGCGGCTGGGCGTGAAATACCTGCGCACAGGCCTGTCCTGGGCCGACAGCTACCGCCCGAACGCGCTGGACTGGTTCGACCGTCAGATGGAAGCGCTTGCGGATTTCGACGTGACTGTGACCTTCTGCTTCACACCGGAGCACCGCGGGATCGCGCCACATCACACCAGCGCGCCGCAGGTGAAGGAGGAGTTCGCCGAGTTCTGCGCCAGCATGATCCGGCGCTATGCACCTCATACGGCGCCCGCTCAACCTGGCAAGGTTCTGGAAGTCCTTTGACGATCCGAACCGTCAACGCATCGATGAAGAGGGGCGGCTGAGTCCTGTTCAGCCGCCCCAATTATTGTCAGCCTGAAATTGGAAGCTCACGGCGGTAGATCCGGTCGAGAACCCGGGCTACGTCCACCAGCTGCTCCGAGGCAGGATCGAACCGCTCGCCTGCAGCCAGGCGCGAAGCCCAATCGGCAGCGGCGCGCCCGCCCCATTCATCAGGGGGTGCCGTCAGCGTCTCACGGGACGTGCCGCGATAGCGCTCTGCCGTGAAGTCGTAAAATGAGCCGTTCACGTTGCGAAGAGACACGCCGCCTTGCGTTCCATAGAAGGTTGCAGAGATCATCGCGTCGCATCCCGCCTGCAGCCGCCAGGAACAGGCGAGTTGCACCGCTGCCCCCGTTTCCAGCTCCACGGTGGCCACCGCGTAGTCCTCAACCTGTGAGGTGTGATCTTTCAATGGCGCGCCGCCCGCAAAGAGCTTGCTCGAGACGCCCGCGATGCCAGGATTGTTCAACGTCCACAGGGCGAGATCGACTAGGTGCACGCCCAGATCCATCACGCAGCCGCCGCCGGAGAGTGCGGGATCGTAGAACCATGGCTTGTCCGGTCCATAGGCATTGTGGAAGACAAGATCCACCGCATAGATCTGCCCCAGCTCCCCTGACGCGATGACCTCGCGGATGCGGCGCATACCTTCCGTGAAACGGTAGGAGAGATCCACGCATAGCAGCCGGTCCGCCTTGCGCGCAGCATCGACCACCGCCTGCACCTCCACCTCCGTGCGCCCGAGCGGCTTCTGGCAGAACACGGCGACCCCGCGTTCGAGGGCTTGGATCGACTGCTCCGCATGCATGGCGCTTGGCGTGGCGATCACCACGCCGTCCACCCCAAGATCGAGAACATCATCGAGGGTCGAGACAAGCCTTGCATCCGGTGCGAGCTTGCCGGCTTCCGCTGCCATGTCGGGCGACGGATCGGCAATTGCCACGATATCGACGGCCCCGGTGCCCAGAATCGCCTGCATGCGGTGGCGGCCGATCCAGCCGACACCCAGAAAGCCGAGACGCGGGCGGGCAAGAGATGCTTCGGGGTTCGTCTTGTGCAGAGCCTGTTGAGCCATCAGTAAGTCACCAGAGCTTTGAGGAACCCGTCAGGCCTGTCACGGGTGGCGTTGAGCGCCTCGTCGAGACGCTCCAGAGGGTAAGTGTGCGTATAAAGGAAGCTTGGATCGAGACGGCCCGATGCGATGGCGTCGACTGCCTCGCGAAGACCCTGCATGTAGATCTTCGGATCACGCTCGTGGGCATTGATCACGTCGATGCCTCGCCAGTTCCACAGCCACATATTGACCTGCCGCGGTCCGTCCTGATGGTACCCGGCCACGATCAGCCTGCCGCGCTCGCGGGTGAGCTCGCCGGCCAGATCCAGCGGCCATTGCTTGCCCACCGCCTCGATCACCCGGTCGCAGAAGGCGCCACCCGTCAGCTCCTTCACCTGTTCGATGATGGCGTGGTGATCCTCCATCGAGATCGTCTCCGCCGCGCCCATCCGGCGGGCGAGATCCAGCGAGAAGGGGCGGCGCGAGATCGCAATCACCCGTGCACCGGCATCGGTTGCAAGCTTGGTCAGAATGGCGCCGAGAAAGCCGATGCCGATGATCGCGACGGTCTGCCCGGCCTCGATCTCGCTGCGGCGAAAGATGTTCATGGCGCAGCCGAGCGGTTCGCCAGGGAAAGGCTGGCCGGCCAGGGCGTCCGGCAGGCGGACCACCGATGTGACCTCGGCGAGATCGTATTCGGCATAGGATTTGTAGGAGAGAGCGGCGACCCTGTCGCCGACCGACAATCCTTCGACGCCATCCCCGATCGCGTCCACGATCCCCCAGGCCTCATGCCCGAGGGAGCCAGGCTCCGTGGGATACTGCATCCATTCGGGACCAGCCCAAGGGGTGAGATTGGAGGCGCACACGCCGCAGCCTTCGAGGCGCAGGCGCACTTGGCCCTCACCCGGTTCAGGACAGGCAACCTCGCTGATCTGGATTTGTCCTGGTCCGGTGAGAATGGCGGCCTTCATGGTTGCGGCCCCAGCTTCCTTCTCACGTGTGACAGCAACGTCATCACTCCTGTTGGCGAAAGCGGAATTGTCGCTGCTCAAGCTGTTTTCGTTCAGCAAGTTTCTCTCTCCACCGTGCTGTCCGAGCAATTAGGAACAGGGGAGGAGACTTCAAGGCTTGGCCGTAGGTGTGAGAAACCCGCAAGGCCCCTTGTGGCAGGCCGATGCAGCCAGGCCCGGGCGACGCTAGCCGGGACAGTTCTCCTTGGCATATTCCATGCGCGCCGCACTGCCGGGCTCTACGCCCTTCTCGGCGCACCAGCGGGCGAAAGCGTCGGGCTCGATCATGATACGAACAATGTCGAGGCCAGCCTGCCGGCCGACGCTCTCGTTATTCTCCGCAGCAGCAAGCCATTGTTCGTAAGCTGGAGCAAGATTATGCCGATCGCTCATCATCGCCCGAATGCGGGGGTAATCCTCGCGGCGGTACCACGGCAATCCGATCCTGCGGGCCGGCATCTCTGACATTCAAAAATCCTCATGAACCATTTGAATGTCATATATGCGGCGATTGCAGCCTGACGGGTAGTCCTTCAAGCCCTCTCCCGATTGCTGTGGGAGAGGGCTCGACCTCGCAGGAATTCTCAGCCCAGCAGATAGAATACGGTGGGTGCGGCTGTGAGCAGACCAGCCGATGCGAAGAGCAGGAGGCGATGATCGGGATTAGCCAGGCGATGCACCTTCCGGGCCGTGGAGCCCGCTTCCATGCTCCAGCCGTTCATGCACGAGCAGAGGAGGCGATGCGATGCCCGTTCCGACAGATCGAAGAACTCCATGGCGTCTCCAAGCGTGTCGCTCTTCAGTCCCGCAGCGCGAAGAACGGGATCTTCAAAAGCAACGGTGATCGGGGATTCGTCAGACCTTAATGCGGGACGCTTCTCTGCAGGGACGAACTCGATCTCGCCCAGGGATCTCAGGCGCCGCTTCGGCTGGCGCTGCAGCACTTCGGCCCAGCGCTCGAGGCGCTCTCGCCGGGACAGGAAACCTTGGCTCAACTCATGCACTTCAGCGACGCTACGCAGCTTCTCTACAGGCTTGTGTTCCATAGGTATTCTCCTGCAAGGGAGCCGACCCGTAATCCGGGCCGAGCCCAGGGAAACCTATGATCGCGTGAGTCCCAGGCTTTTTTGCGTCAGCCCAGCCGTCAGAAGAACGTTTCGTGAGGGTGGGCGACATGCTCCTGGAAGATCGCCCCTGTAGCAGGCTCCACCTCCTTGAGCACCACCGCATAGCCCCAGAGATTGGCAACCATTTGGAGAACCCGCTGAGCATCGTCCTTATGAAGCAGCGTGCGGTTGAGAACCTGATGATGGAGGATCAGGCGCCGGTCTCCTGCCAAGTCGACATCGATCACCTGAATATCGGGGTCGCTCCAGCCCACATCGTAGTGTCGCGACAGCGAGCGCCTGAGGCGGCGGTAGCCGCGCTCGTCATGGATCGCTTCGATCTTGAGCTCCGGCTGATCCGGATCGTCGACCAGGTGGAACATGCGCCATTGCCTGATCAGGTGCGGGCTCAAGTACTGCGAAATGAAACTCTCATCCCGATAATTGGCCCACACATCGCGCAGCACCCCCATGGCGTCGCCCCGTCCTGCAATGTCGGGGAACCACTCGCGGTCCTCATCCGTCGGCCTGGTGCAGATGCGCTCGATGTCCTGCATCATGCCGAAGCCCAGCGCGTAAGGGTTGATGCCGCCATAATGCGGGTCGTCGAATTCAGGCTGCCGGGTCACATTGGTATGTGACTGGAGGAACTCAAGGAAAGCGCCGTCGCTGATCTGCCCGGTTTCGTGCAGACGGGTCATGATGCGGTAATGGGTGTAGGTGGCGCAGCCCTCGTTCATCACCTTGGTCTGGCGCTGCGGATAGAAATACTGCGCGATCTGGCGCACGATGCGCAGGATCTCCCGCTGCCAGGGCTGCAGGCGCGGCGCGGACTTCTCCAGGAAGTACAGGATGTTTTCCTGCGGCAGCTCCAGAAGCGCCCGGCGGCGTTCATCGCTCAAAGGCGGCTTGGCGGCGGCTCCTTTGGAGGGGACCGTTCGCCACAGATCGTTGAAGGTCTGTTCCTGGTGAAGATGGCGTTCGCGCTCTCGGCGCTCTTCAGAGCGAAGGTCCGGCTTCTTCTTGCGAGGATAGCGGTGGATGCCATGCGACATGAGGGCGTGGGCGGCATCGAGAACCCTCTCGACGGCAGCATGACCGTAGCGCTCCTCGCAGCGCGTGATGTAACCCTTGGCGAAGTCGAGATAATCCAGGATCCCGTCCGCGTCGGTCCATTCCTTGAAGAGGTAATTGTTCTTGAAGAAATGGTTGTGCCCGAAAGCCGCATGGGCGATCACGAGGGTCTGCATGGTCGCCGTGTTCTCCTCCATGATGTAGGAGATGCACGGATTCGAGTTGATGACGATCTCGTAGGCAAGCCCCATCAGACCCTGACGGTAGCTCGACTCATGCATGGCAAAGCGCTTGCCGAAGGACCAGTGCTTGTAGAACAGGGGCATGCCGATCGACGCGTAGGCATCGAGCATCTGCTCGGCCGTGATCACCTCGATCTGGTTGGGATAAACGTCGAGCCCGAGTTCTCCGACACCAATCGCCTCAACCGCATCGAAGATGCGCTGGATCGTGCCGAAATCCCAGTCGGCACCGTGAAACAGCAGGTTGTCATGCTCGATGAGGCTCATGGCGCTCTTGCTCCTGCCTCCGCATCACGCCGGCGGAAGAGTTCGCGGAAGACAGGATAGATCTCGCGGCGGTGATTGACCTTGCGCATGGCAAGATTGGCGATCTGCCCCTGCAGCGTTTCATAGGTCTGCCACAGGGATGTCTTGTGATTGATGAAGCCTGTCTGCATGCGGTCGCTGTCGCTTCCGACCTCAAGATAGGCATAGTACTGGCAGACCGGTAGAATTTCGTCTCTCAGCAGGGTCGCGCTGGTGTTCCCATCATTGGGGGAATTGTCGCCGTCCGACGCCTGCGCCGCATAGATGTTCCAGCTGTCAGGGGAATAGCGCTCGGCCACGATCCGCTGCATTTCCCGCAATGCCGAGGACACCACTGTGCCGCCGGTCTCAGGGCTGTTGAAGAACGTGTCCTCATCGACCTCCTTGGCTTCATGGGTGTGGCGGATGAAAACGATCTCCACGTGCTTGTAGCGCCGGGTCAGGAAGATGTAGAGCAGCATGTAGAAGCGCTTGGCGAGGTCCTTCATATGCTCGGTCATGGAGCCCGACACATCCATCAGGCAGAACATCACCGCCTGCGCCACCGGTTTCGAGACGGGCTCGAAACGGCGATACCGCAGATCGATGGGGTCGATATAGGGAAAGCGCTTGGTGCGAAGCTGCAACTGCTCAAGCTGCTGCCGCAGTTCGGTCAGGCGCTCGTCCGAGCCGTTTTCCTCCTCAAGAAGCGCGATCTCCTCCTGCAGGCGGAGCAACTCTGCGGGCTTTGGCCGGCGCATGGCGATGCGCCGAGACAGGGAATTGCGCATGGAGCGCAGCAGGGCCAGGTTGACTGGCGACCCGCTGACCGTATAGCCCGCGCGCCGCACCCCTTGCGTTTCCACAGTTGCGACACGCCGTTTGGCAAGATCCGGAAGCTCAAGATCGTCGAGGAAGAGGTCGAGAAACTCATCGCGGGTCAGGACGAAGCGGAAATCGTCCTCGCCCTCGCCATTATCCCCGCCCGCCGAGCCGCTACCCCCACCGCCTGGAGGCCTGTCGACCGTATCGCCTTCCACAAAGCGCTTGTTGCCGGGAAGGATGTGATCGTGCAGGCCACCCTCGCCCGAGCGACGGAAGCTGGGTTCACGGACACCATCGGCCGGTATCGAGACCTCCCCTCCTCTCTCGAGATCGGTGATGTCCCGATCTCCAGCAGTCTGGCGTACGGCTCGCTGAATCTGCGCCTTGGCGCGGCGAATGAAACGCTGACGATTGGCTAGACTCTTGCCCCCTGGGTTGAGGCGCCGGTCGATGATATACATAGGAACGCCTAACCTGCCTCCATTGTCTGTCAGCCCGCCTG
>JALYFY010000300.1 GCA_030777385.1 Pseudomonadota bacterium
CTCAACCCCGACGGCACGGTGGACCGGGTCTTCGTGCCCGAGCGGCTGGAGGCTCACAAGCTCATCGAGGAGTTCATGATCCTCGCCAATGTGGCGGCTGCCGAAAGCCTGGAGAAGGTTGAGTCCGACCTGATCTACCGGGTCCATGACGAGCCCTCGCTCGAGAAGATGCGCTCTTTGAGCGAGGTGCTGGCCTCCATCGGCCTCAAGATCCCTGGCCAGGGGCCGATAAAGCCGGAGCTGTTCAACCGGATCCTGCGCAGCGTCGATGGGTCCGAGCATCAGCTCTTCATCAACGAGGTGGTGCTGCGTTCCCAGTCCCAGGCCGAGTACTCGGCAGAGAACTATGGCCATTTCGGCCTGAACCTCAGGCGCTACGCCCACTTCACCTCCCCCATTCGCCGCTATGCGGACCTGATCGTGCACCGGGCCCTCATCAGCGGCCTCAAGCTCGGCAAGGACGGATTGCCCTCCAGCACCACCCGGGCGGAGCTGATCGAGATCAGCGCCAAGATCTCGGCAGCAGAGCGGCGGGCCATGGCGGCGGAGCGTGAGACAATCGACCGCCTGATCGCGCACTTCCTCGCGGACCGGATCGGGGCCACATTCGATGGGCAGATCTCGGGGGTGTCGAAGGCGGGCCTCTTCATCAAGCTGCATGAGACCGGCGCGGACGGGTTCGTCCCGGCGGCCACCATCGGCAACGATTACTACCGCTACGACGAGAAAACCCACTCCATGCGCGGCGACGACACCGGCGAGACCTATCGTCTGGGCGACAAGGTGCAGGTGAAGCTCGTGGAGGCAGCCCCCGTGGCGGGCGCGCTGCGGTTCGAGCTCCTCACCAAGGGCCGCTTCACCGGCAGGACCGGAGGAGCCAAGACGGGGGCAAAGCGCCCCCATCGCGGCTTCAAGCAAGGCAAGACACCTCCGCCGAGCGGCCGCTCCCCGACCAGGGTAAAGGTCAAGCGGCGCGGGGGCGTCTGATCATAAGGATTGGCGATGTCTCTGACGATCAAGACGGGCTCCTTGCAGGATGCCGGCGACGTGAAGGTCATCCCGGCCATGCGGCGCGGCTTTCTGGGGCACTGTCCCGTGTGCAACAAGGGTCGGCTCTTCGGCCGCTTCCTCAAGGTCGCCGACCGTTGCGATGAATGCGGAACCGAATTTCACCACCACCGGGCAGACGACCTGCCGCCCTATCTGGTGATCTTCATCGTTGGCCATCTTGTTGGTTACGGCATCCTCATGACCGAGACCAAGCTCGAGATGCCCATGTGGGTGCATCTGGCAACCTGGCCGGCCCTGGTGCTGATCCTGTGTCTTGCCCTTCTCCAGCCCGTGAAAGGCGCTGTCGTGGGGCTGCAATACGCGCTAGGTATGCATGGCTTCGAGGCCGCCCGGGCGAAGAAGACTGCTAAAGCATCGTGCGGAAAAGTGGACCCGGTTTTCCGCGATGAACGATGCGCTGTTGAAGAAGGGAGCATGAACCCAGTTTTGGGTCCATACTCTAACGAGGACAATGCACGTGACGGACATCGAAACCCTGGCGAAGATGGATCGCCTCGTTTCCGCTGAGACCAACCCCAAAGCCCCTACCCTCCGCCCCGTCGACGCAGCAACCCTCATCATCATAGACCGAAAGCCTAAGAGCCCGAAGGTTCTCATGGGTAAGCGCCACGCGGGCCTCAAGTTCATGCCGGGCAAGTTCGTGTTCCCCGGCGGGCGGATCGAGGCCGGCGACCGGTCCATGACGGTGACGGGCGCCCTGCACCCCCGCGCCGAGCAGGCCCTCATGGCCCGCGTGACCCGCCCCTCGGTCCAGCGCAGCCGGGCCCTGGCTCTGGCGGCGATCCGGGAGACTTATGAGGAAACCGGCCTGCTGCTTGGCTCTAAGGACTACGGCAGCCCGGACAAGGTACCGACCGGCACGATCTGGTCCGCCTTTCAGGAGCGAGGCGTTTTTCCCGATCTTGAAGCCCTGCATTTCATCGGCCGGGCCATTACGCCCCCTAAGCGGGTGAGGCGCTTCGACACCCGGTTCTTTGCCGTCGACCGTACGGCCATCGCGGACGAGGTCGCAGGCGTCATCGGGCCCGATGCCGAGCTTGTGGAACTGACCTGGGTCACCATCGCCCAGGCGAAAGCCCTGGATTTGCCCCCAATCACGACCGTGATTCTCAACGAGCTTGAGGCCAGGATCGCCGCAGGATTCGGGCACCAACTGCCGGTGCCCTTCTTCCATCAGCAGCGCGGCCGGTTCATACGGGAATTGCTGTAATCGAGACGCTATCGCTCACCCCGGGGCCGCGCAGCGGAGGCCGGGATTCATAGCCGCTGGCGATGCAGGATAAACGAAGCCGCATCCGCTGCGCTTTGTATGTCGGACGTCATGGTTATGGATCCTCGCCTACGCGGGGATGGCGAGGGGGTCTAGTGGTGATTTTGCTTCCCATGCCCTTGACGCAATGGGGATTATGGGGCAATGGAACGTCACGATTTTCCGGCCGGGTTCGCCCGGCTTTTGCGTTTCGGCCACGCCTTGGGCCAACCGAGCGCCTGAACCGAACAAGAGGTCCGACCA
>JALYFY010000301.1 GCA_030777385.1 Pseudomonadota bacterium
TCTGCCATGAGGTAAGCGGCCCCGAAATCAAGAGAATGAACGTTCATTCTCATTTAATCATCATGAAGCGAAGGGTCAATGCACACCTAGCAGGGATCATTCATGACCGACCGGCTTGGCCTGCTGCCGATTAATTCAGCCCTTCGAAGAAACGGACGACTTCCGCGTTGAATGCTTGGCCGTGGCTAGTTCTGTGGGAGGGCCAAGGACCTTATCGCTCGCGCCAGACCAGCATGGCGGCGGCCTATGCCTCGTGCGCTGGGCCACATCCAGCCACGCTGGACAAGCTCTGCACGACCATAGAGTTGCACGAGCAGATAGATCTGTGCTTCGGGAGGTCGAATGTGCTCGTTCCTGGCATCATCAGCCGAGACCAGAGTTGCCATGCCGGCTAGAGCAAAAAGTGTTATGAGCAGCACCTAGCAGGACGTGCTGATAGACTTGATCGGCGTGACCTGCGCGTGAAACTTTACCGTTCAACGCGAAATCGCTGCTCGCCAGCCTGACGGCACCCAAGGAGGATCCAATGACAGCAAGGCCGTGCATCGTTCTGGGAGCGCCGGTTCAGGAGGGCGCCGGCCGGCTTGGCTGCGACATGGGCCCGAGCGCCTTTCGCACAGCGGGGTTGGTGACCGAACTGCGCAATCTTGGCTACTCAGTGGAGGACCGGGGCAACATCGTACCCAGCCCATTACGTGATCTGCGCCACCCGAATCCTGCCGTCAAAGCCCTTCCGGAGACGGTGGCCTGGACCCAAGCCATTGCGGAGGCGGCCTACCGGGCGAGCGGTGAGGGCATGCCGATCTTCATCGGCGGCGATCACAGCCTTTCGGCCGGCTCGATGACAGGCCTCGCCCGCCGTGCCGCAGAGGAGGGCCGCGAACTCTTCGTCCTGTGGCTCGACTCGCACCCGGACTTTCACACCCTCGAGACGACGACGAGCGGCAACCTGCACGGGGTCCCGATGGCCTATGCGACAGGCCTTGAGGGATTTGACGGGTACTTCCCGGCACTTGCGGCGCCGATCAAGCCGCAGAACGTGTGCATGATGGGCATCCGCAGCGTCGATCCCGAGGAGCGTGCTGCGCTGAGGGCGGCGGGCGTGACGGTTCATGATATGCGGGCCATCGATGAGAACGGCATCGCGCCCTTGCTCGACGCCTTCCTCAAGCGTGTTGCGGCAGCTGACGGGGTTATCCACGTGAGCCTGGATGTGGACTTCCTCGACCCTGGCATCGCTCCGGGCGTCGGCACCACCGTTCCGGGCGGCGCGACCTTCCGCGAGGCGCACCTCATCATGGAGATCTTGCACGATGGCGGCCTCGTGGGGAGCCTCGACCTGGTCGAGCTCAATCCTTTTCTCGACGAGCGCGGTCGCACGGCTCTGCTCATGGTGGATCTTGTGGCAAGCCTGATGGGACGGCGCGTTCTCGACCGCCCAACCCAGAGCTACCGCTACACCCCCAAGCTCGGGTGAGCGTCCTGCTCTCGCCCTACCCTGTCCCGACCCGCAAGCTGATCTTCTCGCCGAGCGGCCGGCTCGTTGTCCAAGTTGCCGACGAGAGATACTGCATGGAGCCCGGAGATGCGCTGCGCTTCGACGTTACATCGCCCTACAGCTTCTCGAATCCGGACGCGACGTCTGTCAGCTACTACCTTTTCATGTCGCGACTAGGGGATGTCCTGAGATCCGCGCCATAGGTCAGCCTTCGCAACCTGCGGGCAGGCGGCTAGAGCCCCGGCGGTACCGCTTCCAAGGAGAGGCGCGTCTGTGATGCAAGGCGGATGGGAGCGTTCACGGCCCCATACCCTCGGTAATCACGCCGCTCCACGATCTCGAAGAAGAAGCCGCCCTCCAGGGTCTTGGTATAGGCTTGGAAGTATTCGGCCGCGCCTTCACGGTCATACAGGATGTTAGCCTTTCGAAGCTGCTCCACATCCTCCGCCGATAGATCTGTCCTCACTTCGAGATCATCATAGTAGTTCTCCGGAATCGGCAGGAGATCGACGCCATTCGCCTTCAGGCGCTGCACTGTCGCCAAGATGTCGCTGGTTGCAAGTGCGATGTGCTGCACTCCTGACCCGAAGAGCTCGCTCAAGAACCGGGACGCCAAAGTGCGCTGGCTCTGAGAGGCATTAAGGATCAACCGAAGGGAGCCGTCGCTGGTCTCTATGGCCTGGCTTTGCACGACGCCTCCAGGATCGATGACCGTCTGAACCGGCGCCTTTCGCACATCCAGGAGCGATGTGTAGAACAAGAGCCAGGTCAGCATCTCCTCATAGTGCATCGATTGGGACACGTGATCGACAGATCTCAGCCCGGCTCCGGTAAAATCATCCCCCTCGACCGGCTCGAAATCGACATCCCAAAGACGATCAAGCCCGGTCTTGTGATCCACGAAGTACAACAGGCTTCCGCCGAGACCGCGAACTGCCGGGATATTCATCTCGCCAGGTCCGGCGGGCTGCTGGAAAGGCTGATCCAGAAGCGTGACGGCCCGGTCCACGGTTGCAGGCGCATCGTTGACGCGCAGAGCCAAAGCGCAGATGGAGGTCCCGTGCGTGATGTTGAAGGAATGAGCGAAGCCTTCCTTGTCCGCATTCACGACGATGTTGATGTCGCCCTGCCGCCAGCGGGTCACGGCCTTGGAGCGATGAACGCCGGCCTTCCGGAAACCCAGTCCGCTCAACGTTCGCTCGAAGCCCGATGCGCTCCGATCGTCGATGGCGAACTCGACGAATTCCACCCCGGAGCACATGGCTTTGGATGGAAGAGCCTCAAGACCAGGAATATCTGCGCCGGATCGCTGACGGAGCTCGTCGAGCATAACGATCAGCGACCGCTGCCCATCGATGGCAACGCTGCGCGCGGAGCCTGCCCGGAAGCGGTCATTGAAGATTTCCAGTGACAGAAGTCCATCGAAGCCGGTTGCATGAAGCGCGTTCATGAACTCGTCGATGGGCAGGTCCCCCTGACCCGGAAAGCAGCGGTAGTGCCGGCTCCAGGACAGGTAATCCATGTCAAGCTTCGGGGCGTCGGCCATTTGAACAAGGAAGATCTTTTCGGAAGGAATAGATTGGATTGCCGAAAGATCCGTTCCGCGGGCCAGCACGTGAAAGGAATCGAGCACCAGCCCGACTGCGGGATGGTTTGCCCGCCGCACGACCTCCCAGGAGTCACGATAATCGTGGATATGCCGCCCCCAGGAGAGGGCCTCGAAGGCTACGCGCATGCCGCGCCTGGCCGCCCGCTCGCCGAGCTCGTGGAAATCGGCAGCCGCCCGCTCGATTCCGCCAAGCGAGTCCGGGGAGACATTGCTGCATACCATCAGCAGATCGCAGCCGAGTTCCTCCATCACATCGAACTTGCGCTCGGCTCGGGCAAACACTTTTGAGCGTTGCGGTTCGGGCATGCCCTCGAAATCGCGGAACGGCTGGAAGGTGATCGTCTCGAGCCCGAGACCTTCGATCATGCGCCGCACCTCGGCCGGCGGTCCATTGAACGACAGAAGGTCGTTCTCGAAGATCTCTATCCCCTTGAACCCGGCGGCCGCGATGGCCTCGATCTTCTCGGTGAGGGTGCCGCTCAGGCACACGGTGGCGATGGCGGTGCGCATGCTCGTCGATCCATTTCCTCTTGTGTGCAGGGAGCCTTGCCGATCCGGGCCGCTCCTTCTTTTCTAGCGGATTGTTCCTGTAGCGAGCGCATGCTCGACCCCACCAGCCACGTGACGCGTCAGCACCTCACAGGCTCGCGCAGAATTTCTCTCCAAGGCGCATTCCAGGAGAAGGGCGTGCTCATGGGCTGCAATCTCGCCGCGATAGCTCAGGGCGATCATCTGGTAGCGGAGGTACTTGTCGAAGACTGCTGCATGGTTGTCGATCAGCATCTTCGATCCGCAGGCGGAGATGAGCGCTTGGTGAAACTGCCAATCGTATCGCTTCCATTCCTCGGTATGAGCCCGGTCCCCTTTAGCCATCCTCTCCTCCATCCGGGCAAGCCTGTGGTGAGCGGCAACCACGCGCCCCTCCCATTCCATATCGCCAGCCCGAAACGACTGCTCCAGGGCGCGGCATTCGAGGAGTTGCCGAAGAGCCGCGATCTCTCTCAGGTTGGCAATCGAGACGGGAGCGACCTCGAACCCCTTCTGGCCCTCGGCGACGACGAGCCGCTCCGAGTGAAGGCGATTCAGGATTTCCCGCAACGTGCTGACACTGGCGCCATAGTCCGCCTTCAGTCGATCGAGCTTCAGCTTCTTGCCCGGCATCAGGCGACCGAACACGATATCGGACCTGATCTTTTGATAGGCGCTTTCGCCGACCGTGGAAGGCTGCGGGAGGACTTGCACGTCGTCGCTCATTGCAGGGCACCATTCTCGAGGGTGTAGGTCACGCATCCGTTCACATGCCGTGCGAGCACCTCACAGGCCTTCCCCGCATCACGTGTTAGCGCGCAATCCAGCAGGATCCTGTGCTCCTCGGCCGCGATTTCACCCCGGAACACCACCGCCACCATTTGGTATCGGAGATATTGGTCGAAGACGCCTCCATAGAGATCAAGCAGGGTCTGGGAGCCGCAGGCCTCGATCAAGGATTGGTGAAACTCACGGTCATAGCGCTTCCAGAGCTCTGTCCCTTCCTGACCGCCGGCGATCATCCGCCGCTCCATGAAGGCCAGCTTGTGATGGGCGGCGACAACGCGGCTCTCCCACTCCAGGTCGCCGGCTGCGAAGGACAAGGGCAACGCATAGGTTTCCAGGAGCAGCCGCATCGCCGCCACATCCTCGAACCCAGCTGGCGATACGGGAGCGGCGCGAAAGCCGCGCTGTCCTTCGGCAACGACCAGACCCTCCGACGACAGCCGGCTTAGGATCTCCCGCAAGGTGCTGACGCTCGCCCCATATTCGGCGGCGAGACGATCCAGGCGGAGCCGCACTCCAGGCTTCAGGCGACCGAAGACAATGTCGGCCCGAATCCGGTCATAGGCACGGTCTGCAATGGACGTCGCCAACAGTTCAATACTCATTCCGCCACGCTGTCTCCATGCCAAGCGCCGTTGAGCCAACCAGGCCGCCCGGCGCGGAGCCCCTGAACATCGGTTTAAAAGGAAAATATCAGATGTTTTTGAGAATGACTATTGATTTTGAAATTATCGGAGAGGATAGTGCAGGCCAAGATGCAGATTAATGCGCAGCCACATCAGGAGAGGAACACATGAAATTCGGTATCAATCGTCGGTTCTTGGTCGTTGCCGGTGCAGCCCTTCTGGCGCTAGGCGTGGGCGGGCCAGTCACGGCGCAGGCACCCACAAACCTGCGCTTCTCAGCCGTGTTCTCGGAGCAGGACATCCGGGCCGGCATGATGAAGCAGTTCGGCGAGGCCGTGAAGGCGCAGGGCTTCAACCTCCAACCCTATTACGGCGGCACGCTGTTCAAGCAGGGCACCGAGCTCGTGGCCATGCAGCGCGGCAACCTTGAGATGGGCAACATCGCGCCGCAGGATATCTCGAACCAGATTCCGGAATGGTCCATCGTCACCTCCGCCTATCTGTTCCGCGATGCCGACCACCTGAAGAAGGTGTTTGCAAGCGATGTGGGTCAGCAGTTGAAGAAGATGGCCTCCGACAAGCTAGGCATCCACATCCTCGGTCCCACCTATTTCGGAGCCCGGCATGTGGGCCTGAAGCCCAACAAGAAGATCAGCAAGCCCGAGGATCTCGCCGGCATCAAGCTGCGCATGCCCGGTGGCGATGCGTGGCAGTTCTTGGGTCAGTCGCTTGGCGCAAATCCCACGCCCATGGCTTATGCCGAGGTCTATACCGGACTGCAAACGGGAGCCATCGACGGCCAGGACAATCCGCTGCCGAACGTGCAGAACATGAAGTTCTACGAGGTGATGTCGCAGATCGCCCTCACCTCCCATCTCGTCGGCTTCGATGTTCTGGCCGTGTCCAACAAGGTTTGGGATTCCCTCTCGCCGGAGAAGAAGGCAGCCTTCCAGGCGGCTGCTGACAAGGCAATCGAGTGGAGCACGCAGGAGCACCTGAAGCAGGAGACGCAGCTCGCGACCTTCTTCAAGGAGAAGGGCCTTGAGGTCTACACCCCCGACCTGAAGGCGTTCCGCGAATTTGCGCAGAAGAAGTACCTGGCGTCAGATCTTGCGAAGAGCTGGCCCGCCGGCATGGTCGACAAGATCAACGCGATGTAAGGCGAATGCCTCGGCTGCCGGGTGCAAAGCATCCGGCAGCTTTCTCCATCGTTTTAGCGCCTTCTCGCGAAGGGAACATCTCCCATGACCTCAACCTCGCGGGCAATCGGCTCGTGGCTTGCTCGACGGGCGGAAAACATCGCCGCCGCCATGCTGGCCGCGATGTTCGCAGCCTTCCTCCTGCAGATCGCCTTCCGGTATCTTCT
>JALYFY010000302.1 GCA_030777385.1 Pseudomonadota bacterium
GAGGCGGGCGATCAGGGCATTGGCGGTGGCCATCTGGCGCTCCGAAAACAGGAGAAGGGTTAGAGACTCTTAGACCGCAATTGGTGACCTAAAGGTTGCCGGGCGGACACGAAGTCGAACTCCACCCAATCTGTCCTCGCTGTCCTCGATTCTCACACCGTCCATCTTTTCGCAGGCGTCATGGCTTGACTCTCAAACAAGCCTGAAACCTCAAGAAAAAACGCTCACCGTCGAATCGACGGAGAGCGCGATTTTAGAACAAATCAAGAACTAGAACAAGCGCTCTAGCTTAGGCCTCGTCGTCGCCGCCTGCTTCAGCAAGAGCTGCGCCGACCTCAAGGCCGAGATCGTCGAGATCCAGCTCGTCACGGGTGGTGACTGCCTCGCCGCGGGCCTGACGCTCGGCTTCCTCAGGGCTGCGGGCGACGTTGATCGTCACCTGAACCTCGACCTCCGGATGGAGTGCGACAGGAACCGTGTGGAGGCCGATGGTCTTGATCGGCTGGTTGAGGACCATCTGGTTGCGATCGACCGTGAAGCCGTTCTGGGTCATGATCTCAGCCAGATCGCGGGTGGAGACCGAGCCGTAGAGCACGCCGGTCTCGCCTGACTGGCGCAGAATGATGAAGCTCTGGCCGTTCAGCTTCTCGCCGACAGCCTCTGCGTCCTTGCGGCGCTCGAGGTTGGTGGCCTCGAGCTGGGCGCGCTGGGTTTCGAAATGCTTCTTGTTGCCCTCCGTGGCGCGCAGAGCCTTGCCGCGCGGCAGGAGGAAGTTGCGTGCATAACCGGAGCGGACCTTCACGGTCTCACCCATTTGGCCGAGCTTTGCGACGCGCTCGAGAAGGATCACTTCCATGGTTTTCTCCTTTAGGTTCGTGATCAGGCAGAAAGGGTTGGTGGCTGTTTCGGCCTCGTGCCGCCGAAGCGGCGACGAAGGCCAAAGGTCGTATCGGCTAGGCCGAACAGGGCGAGGGCAACCATCAGGATGCCCTGGGTGACGAAGACGAGCACATACAGGCTCGACAAAAGGAAAGCGCGACCGGACTTGCCCCTGGTCCGATCATGGATGGCAGCCAGTCCCTGCAGGGCAAAGGCCATGAGGAAGGCGCCCGCTAGTGCCATTCCGAGCACACCGATGAACCCATCGACGGTTGCCATCACCAGGGCAACGATCAGGATCACCCCGGCAGCCCTAGGCATCGCGAGTTCCGGCACCGGCGGCCATGGACGCGGCAGCCGCTTGGAGGCCTGAACGATCCGGGCGGCCGCCCAGAGATAAAGCGCCAGGACGGTGGCAAACCCCTGAGCCGAGAGGAAGGGCGTCAATCGCGTGAAAAGGCCGACCAGCTGCTCACGGGTGTCTGCATCGAGCCCCTCGGGCCCGGCCGGTGCGAATTGGGTGTTCACGAAGGCTTCGGAAATGCTTCGGGCGTTCTGGTGAAAGGCCGCATAGTCGCCCCCCGTCGAGAGCAGGCCGGCGGCAACGATGGTGAGGGCGGCCGTTGCTGCTACCCATGCCAGGAGCCGCCCGACCGGATACCATTCCATGGTGCCGTCCGCACCGGGACGTCCAAGAAGAGCCAGATAGGATAGCCACCAGGCGGGCAGGGCCGTGATGAGGGCAAAGCCCAGGCCGCTCAGGGGAGATAGGAAAACGGCGATGGCAAGGCCACCCACGACAGCGGCGACAAGGCCGGAGCGGTGGTTCCAACCAAGGGACACAATCAGAACGGGGATGGGGGCAAGGAGGTACAACAGCGCCGCGAGCGGAGTCGCCTTGACGATCACCGCAGTCAGAAGGGCCGATACGAGCCCTGCGCCTATGCCTGTTGCAACAAAATTCATTGTCTCGCTGTCCCGCTGCTCGTGGCAGGGTTAGAGGCTTCCGCCTCAACTGACCCAGCGGGATTTCACCACTGGGCGAAGGATTGAGAAACTCTCGACCTCATCCTGAGGAGCAGCGCAGCTGCGTCTCGAAGGAGGCTCCAGAGAGCACTGGAACCGCCATCCTCGTCCTTCGGGACGTCGCCTTTGGCGGCTCCTCAGGATGAAGATGGCTAATCCGTTGGACTGCCCAATCCGAAGAGCGGGCAGTCCAATTATTCTTAGCGGATTACGTAGGGCAGGAGGCCCAGGAAGCGGGCGCGCTTGATCGCCTGGGCGAGCTCACGCTGCTTCTTGGCCGACACGGCCGTGATACGGGAAGGAACGATCTTGCCGCGCTCGGAGATGTAGCGGGACAGGAGCTTCGTGTCCTTGTAGTCGATCTTCGGAGCGTTCGGGCCCGAGAACGGGCAGGTCTTGCGACGACGGAAGAACGGACGGCGACCGCCGCCGGCTGCGCCACCAGTAGCACCAAATGCCATGATTAAGCCTCCTCGCCTTCGTTGCCGCCTTCGAAGCCGCCGCCGTCGCGCTCACGGCGCTCCCGGTCCTTGCGCTCGTCGCGGTCACGCTTCTGCATCATCACGGACGGCTCGGTCTCGAGCTCTTCCACCTTGATGGTCATGAAGCGAAGGATGTCTTCGTTGATGCGCATCTGACGTTCCATCTCGGCAACCGCCGGGGCGGGAGCGTTGAGGTTGAACATCGTGAAGTGCGCCTTGCGGTTCTTCTTGATGCGGTAGGCGAGGGACTTCACGCCCCACATCTCGGTCTTGTCGACGCTGCCGCCGTTCTGCTCGATGACGCCCTTGTACTGGTCGACCATAGCCTCGACCTGCTGCGGGGTGACATCCTGGCGAGCCATGAAGATATGCTCATAGAGAGGCATAGTGGGCCTTTCTCAGGGTTTGAGGTTCAAGCCGTGGCACTGTTTTGAAGAGTGTCTTGGCCGTTTCGCGCATCCGATCGGCGCCAAGCCCTTCGAGCCTGCAAGGCCCGAGCGATTGTCGAAGGCGGAGACACGGGACGACGGGCTCGTAAAAACCCTGCATGGCAAGCCATGCCGTCCGTTCAGCCCCCGGCCGGAGCGAACGCGAAGCGGGGGCTATAGTTGATTTGGGCCGGGAAGGCAAGGGTCGTCATGTCCACCCGCCCCCACGTCATCACCGGCCAAGACGTAGTGGGTGTCATCCGAGGCGACCGCAGACCAGGAAAGGGCGATACAGCCACGATTTGCCGTTGATACCGCTTCTGGCCGTCCGAAGAACTCTGGTCAACGGCCCACGCTAGGCTAAAACACTCTCATGAAAGCTCATCCTCTTCGTCTTGGCGTGAACATCGATCATGTCGCAACCGTGCGGAACGCGCGGGGCGGCGCTCAGCCTGATCCGATCCGGGCCGCGAACTTGGCCGTTCTGGCGGGAGCCGATGGCATTACGGCTCATCTCCGGGAGGACAGGCGCCATATCCGGGACGAGGATATGGTCCGCCTCAAGCAGGAACTGTTCGTGCCGCTCAATTTCGAGATGGCCGCAACCTCGGAGATGGTGGGCCTTGCCACTCGCCTGCACCCACATGCGGCCTGCCTCGTGCCCGAAAAGCGCGAGGAGCGCACGACCGAAGGGGGGCTCGACATCATCGGCGGCCATGCCCATCTGCGTCCTGCTATCCAAGAACTGAAAGGCGAGGGCATCAGGGTGTCCCTTTTCGTCGAGCCGGAAGTCGCCGTCATGGACGCTGCCTGCGAACTGGGAGCTCCCGTAGTGGAACTCCACACGGGCACCTATTGCGAGGCGGTCGTCGAGGGCGATGCGGCCAGGATCGCCCATGAGCTGGAACGCCTGCGCCGGGCAGCGGAGCATGGTGCACGGATAGGCCTCGAAATCCATGCCGGGCATGGACTTACCCTCGACTCCGTTCGTCCGGTCGCCGCTATCCCTCAGATCGTGGAGCTCAATATTGGGCATTCACTCATCGGAGAGGCCATCTTCCTCGGGCTCGATGAGGCGGTTCGGGCCATGCGCGCCGCCATGGACGAGGGACGGGCACAGGTGAACCCATGATTCTGGGAATTGGATCAGACCTCTGCGATATCCGCCGTATCGAGCGGTCGATCGAGCGCTTCGGTGACCGCTTCACCCATCGCATCTTTACGGAGGGCGAGAGGGCCAGGAGCGACCGCCGGGCCGCCCGTGCTCCGTCCTATGCCCGCCGTTTCGCCGCGAAGGAGGCTTGCGCCAAAGCCCTCGGGACCGGCCTGAGCCACGGCGTGTTCTGGCGGGACATGGAGGTGGTCAACCTTCCCGGTGGACGCCCGACGCTCCGCCTGACGGGAGGCGCCCTGGAACGCCTTCAAGCCATGACGCCGGTGGGTCACAAGGCCGTGGTTCATGTATCCCTGACGGATGATCCGCCCATGACTCAAGCCTTCGTGATCATCGAGGCGCTCCCAGCTTGAAGCAGAGGCTGCGTTGCAGCAGCGCACGCCATAGGTTAGAGCATGGCCGCAGAGCGGATCCCAGTCCGCCGGGGGTACCGCAGTAACAGATCATTCCATCGAGAGTGGTTTGCACTCTGGGCTGAGTGCAAACCACTCTCGACTTGCCACAACAGGTGGAGCGGCGTCAGCCGTCATATTCAAGAGAGCATAGGTCGATAGACGTGAGCGACAAAACCGGCAAATACGCAGGCAGCAGCGTGAAGAACGAAGAAGGCGGTCTCTGGGAGACGATCAAGGTGATCGTTCAAGCCCTGCTGATCGCGGTGGTCGTCCGCACCGTGCTCTTCCAGCCCTTCAATATCCCATCGGGGTCCCTTATCCCGACGTTGCTGATCGGCGACTACCTGTTCGTCTCGAAGTATTCCTACGGCTATTCCAAGCATTCGATTCCCTTCAGTCCCGGCGTCTTCTCTGGCCGCATCTTCGGTTCCGAGCCGAAACGGGGCGAGATCTCCGTGTTCAAGCTGCCGAAGGACAATTCAACGGATTACATCAAGCGAGTGATCGGCCTGCCGGGCGATCGAATCCAGGTGATCAGCGGCGTGCTGCACATCAACGGGCAGCCCATTCAGCGGGAGCGTGTTGAAGACTACAAGACCACGGACCTCTACGGGCGTACCGTAAGCGTTCCCCGTTATAAAGAAACGCTTCCTGGCGGCGTGTCGTACTTCGTCATCGAGCGGGACGCGGACCGGGGCTATTGGGACAACACGAATGTCTATACGGTGCAGCCCGGTCATTTCTTCATGATGGGTGACAACCGAGACAACTCGACCGACTCGCGGGACGAGGCGAGCGTCGGGCAGGTGCCGTTCGAGAACCTGGTAGGCCGGGCCGAAATCATCTTCTTCTCGATCGACGAGAGCGCATCCTTGTGGCGGCCTTGGGAATGGCCGCAGAAGATCCGCTGGAACCGTCTCTTCGAGAGGATTCGATAATTTCCGTGGCCCGTCGCAAGCCAAACCCTGAGGAGCTTCTGAAGAAGCTCGACTACCGCTTTGAAAAGCCTGAACTTCTCGAAGAGGCGCTTACCCATGTGAGCGCCCCGCAAGCAGGCGGGCAAAGTTATCAAAGGCTGGAGTTTCTTGGCGACCGAGTCCTCGGGCTCGCCATTGCCGAGCTTCTTCACAACACCTTTCCGAATGCGCCGGAGGGCGAGCTGTCCCGGCGTCTCGCCGAGCTTGTACGGCGTGAAAGCTGTGCCGAGATTGCCATCGCCTGGGATGTAGGCCCCCACCTCAAGCTCGGCGCAGGCGAGGCGCATTCCGGCGAGCGGCGCAACCCGACGATTCTGGCGGATGTGTGCGAAGCCATCATTGGAGCCGTTTTCATGGATGGCGGCTATGAGGCCGCCAAGGCTCTTGTCGAGCGCTCATTCCAGGAGCTGGTGGACGCCCCCCGGCGTCCCTTGCGCGACCCGAAAAGCGCGTTGCAGGAATGGGCGCAGGGGCGGGGCCTTCCGCCCCCCAGCTATGCGGTGGTCGAGCAGACAGGGCCTGATCATGCGCCGAGGTTTCGGGTGATGGTGAAGGTCAAAGGCAGCGAAAGCGAGTTCGGGCTCGGCACATCCAAGAGAATTGCGGAACAGGCTGCGGCGCGAAGCCTTCTCTTGAAGGAAGGCGTCTGGACGGAGGAAGAGCATGGAACAGCCTGAGCAAACCAACACGAAGGCCGGTTTCATCGCTCTCATCGGGGCGCCGAATGCGGGCAAATC
>JALYFY010000303.1 GCA_030777385.1 Pseudomonadota bacterium
AGTTCGATCCCCCTCTTGCCGATCTCGCCCGGGCCAATCTCGCCGATCGGCCCAATGTCACTGTGATCGCAGGCGATGGAGCCGAATGGCCGCGCGAGGCTGTGGATGCAGTCTATGTGAATTTTGCAATTGAGAAGCCTGCGGACGCGTGGATCGAGCAGCTGCGCCCCGGCGGACGGCTGCTCTTTCCGCTCGGTGTTCCCCGGCCGAAGCCAAGTCCCTGGGGCGGAACACATGCCATGCATGGCGCGGGATTGTGCGTGACACGTCAGGAGGCCGGCCTCTCGGTGCGGTGGCTCGGCCCCGCCTATTTCGTCTGTGCGGAGGGGAGGCTGTCGCAGCCGGGTTCTGACAGGGAGGCGCTGAATGCCGCTTTTGAGCGTGGCGGCGTCGAGTTCGTGCGCAGCCTGGTCTGGCAAGGGAGCGCTGCGCCCGAGCGATGCTGGTTCACCGGATCGGGCTGGGCTTTGTCCTATGACGACGTAAGCGGGTAGCTGTGCTTTGCAGCGTTCAAGTCCGCTCGCGAATCGACAGCACCTTGACGTCGTTCTTCAAGGCCCAGAGCACCAATCGCGACTGGCGGTCGATCTCCAGATACATGTCGGCGGGTCCGCGGTCGAAATAGGCCGCAAAGATGCCATGAGCGCGGCTGCCATAGGTCGGCATGCTGGTGCGCTGGAGCATTCCGAACGCCTTGCGCGCCTCTGCAAGCCACTCGGCGAGGCTCGCAGAGGGAAAATGCGGTTGTAGCGTGGGAGCGAGCATCCGGTGCAGCGCGTCGGCATCGGAGGCTTGATAGAGGCTCACCAGCCGAGTGGCGACCTCGAAGAGCGTGCCGCGTTCAAGCGCCCAGCCAGGGCTGGGAGCAAGAGCGGCACCGCTCAAGGCGCAAGCCCCTGCCCAAACCTGTCGCCGCGTGATCATGGGAGAGGGCTAGTCGTCCTCGCCGGTCACGCCCGCAGCGTCCTGGGCCTTGAGCACGTCGGGGCGCGGCATCGAGATGGTGTTGTAGCCCGAGTCCACATAATGGATCTCGCCTGTCACGCCGTTGGAAAGGTCCGAGAGCAGGTAGAGGGCCGATCCACCGATGTCCTCGATGGACACCGTGCGCCGCAGGGGGGCATTCGCTTTCTGGTAGGCGAACATGAGACGCGCATCCGAAATACCGGCGCCGGCGAGCGTGCGCACGGGACCGGCCGAGATGGCGTTGCAGCGGATGCCCCGGGGGCCGAGATCTGACGCGATGTAGCGCATGGAGGCTTCGAGAGCCGCCTTGGCCACGCCCATGACGTTGTAGTTCGGCATGACCCGGGTCGAGCCGCCATAGGTGAGGGTCAGCAGCGATCCGCCGTTGCGCATGCGCTTGGCCGCGCGCTGCGCAATCTCCGTGAAGGAGAAGCAGGAGATCACCATGGTGCGGGAAAAATTCTCGCGGGTGGTGACGTCCACATAGGAGCCCTTCAGCTGCGACTTATCGGAAAAGCCGATGGCGTGAACCACGAAATCGAGGCCATCCCACTGCTTGTCTAGGGTGTCGAACACCGCGTCGACGGAGGCGATATCCTCCACGTCGCAGGGGACCACAAGGTTGGAGCCCAGCGACTGTGCCAGGGGAGCCACGCGCTTTCCGAGCGCTTCGCCCTGATAGGTGAAGGCGAGTTCGGCCCCATGCTGGGCCAGGGTCCTGGCGATCCCCCAGGCAATGGAGTGATCGTTCGCGACACCCATGATGAGGCCGCGCTTTCCTTGCATCAGACCGCTCATGTGGGTCCCCCTATGCATCGGCTCCACTGTGCAATGCCAATTGTTATGAAAGTGTGCATCGCGAGCCGAAATGGCAGTATGGTTGAGCGTGCTCATGCGAGGCTCCCTGGAGATATCGGGGGCTTCGCATGGGGCTGTCTCAGGTTTATGACGCTGTCTTACCCGTTGTAGCGGCTGAAGACGAGTGTGGCATTGGTGCCGCCGAAGCCGAAGGAATTCGACAGCACCGTGTCGATCCTCGCATCGTCGATGCGGCTGCGGACGATGTTCATGTCGGCGAATTCCGGGTCGAGCTCCTCAATATGGGCGCTCTCGCAGATGAAGCCGTTCTGCATCATCAGCAGGGAGTAGATCGCCTCCTGCACGCCGGTGGCGCCGAGCGAATGGCCGGTGAGCGATTTGGTCGCGGAGATCGGCGGGCACTTGTCGCCGGTGCCGAAGACCTGGCGGATCGCCTCGATCTCCTTCTGGTCGCCCACGGGAGTCGAGGTGGCGTGCGGGTTGATGTAGTCGATCGGGTTGTGCACGTTTTGCAGGGCCATGCGCATGCAGCGGATCGCACCCTCGCCCGAAGGAGCCACCATGTCGTAGCCGTCGGAGGTCATGCCGTAGCCGACGATTTCGCCGTAGATGCGCGCGCCTCTCGCCTTGGCGTGCTCCATCTCCTCGAGCACCAGCACGCCTGCGCCGCCGGCAATGACGAAGCCGTCCCGGTTGGCGTCATAGGCGCGGGAAGCCCGGGCCGGGGTGTCGTTGTACTTGGTGGACATGGCGCCCATGGCGTCGAAGAGATTGGACATGGTCCAGTCCAGGTCCTCGCAGCCGCCGGCGAACATCACGTCCTGCTTGCCGTACTGGATCATCTCGTAGGCATTGCCGACGCAGTGGTTCGAGGTCGCGCAGGCGGACGAGATCGAATAGTTCACGCCCTTGATCTTGAACCAGGTGGCGAGCGTCGCCGACGCCGTGGAGGACATGGCCTTGGGCACCGCGAACGGCCCGATGCGCTTGGGTCCCTTCTCGCGGGTGATGTCGGCCGCTTCCATGATGATGCGGGTGGAGGGACCGCCCGAGCCCATGATGATGCCCGTGCGCTCGTTGGAGATGTCGCCCTCCTCGAGCCCCGCGTCCCGGATCGCCTGGTCCATGGCCACATGGTTCCAGGCGGTGCCCTTGCCGTGGAACCGCATGGCGCGCCGGTCGACGATCTCCTCCGGGTTCAGGCTCGGGGCGCCCTGCACTTGGCAGCGGAAGCCGTACTTCGCGAAATCCTCGGCCTTGCTGATGCCGGATTTCGCTTCGCGCAGAGAGGCCAGCACCTCCTGCGTGTTGTTGCCGATGGACGAAACGATGCCCATTCCGGTGACGACGACGCGCCGCATAAGTCTACCTCTTGAAAAGAACGTGAATGCCAGTCTCAAGCAGACACCTAAGGCCGATCCTGCTCAATCTCAACCTTGAGCCCGCCCATGGGCGAAAGCTTGACCGGGCGCAGCGGATGCCGCGGGGACCTCTAGCCTCCCGCCGCCGCTTCGGTCTGGAACAGG
>JALYFY010000304.1 GCA_030777385.1 Pseudomonadota bacterium
GCAAGCGGGCAGGGCGCTGTTTTCGGCGGCTTGCATGTTTGCCTCATCGCTGTTTTTCCGCTCTATCGATGGCGCGGTCTGCTCGGCGGTGCCGGCTGGAACGCACTTCCTTTGGCACCTGCTCAACGCGCTCGTGCTCGGCATTCTCATGAGTGCCGCCATCGCTCATTCATCCGGGAAAAGGCAGGTTCATGCCTAAGGTTGAGATCCACGGCTATGCCATCGTGTCGGACAACGACTGCATTGCCGATGCGCTGGGGCAGACGCCCGCCGTTCTGCGCAACGATGCGGACTGGGCCTACTTCCAGGCCGAGCTCAACAAATCGGCTCTGACGGTGCTCGGACGGTTGGGGCACGAAGCCAATCCGAATCCCAAGGGCCGCCTGCGGATGATCCTGTCCTCATCCTCGCCTGGGCTGGAGCGGCGCGCCGACGGCTGGTGGTGGAGTCCTGAAAGATTGTCTTGGGACCAAGCGATACGGACCGTGCTGCCGGAGGGTGGGCAGGTGGCCGTGCCTGGAGGCCGTCAAGTTTTCGATTTCTTTCTCAAAATCGGATACAGCGCCTTTCACCTCACACGAGCGGAGGGGGCGTTCGTTCCAGGCGGCACCCCTGTGTTTTCAGGCTGCCATGAAGGCAGGAACGCCGAAGCCATCCTGTCTGAGAGCGGATTGAAACCGGACGCTCGTCAGATCCTCGATCCGGCAATTCCCGTCACCCTGACGATTTGGCGGGAGAACTCGGGAAACACATGACTTCACTCGGAGTTGACGTTCGATAGCGACTCGCAAGGAGGAGCCTATGCGTCATCTCACCATCCCGGCAGCCCTGATGGCCGGCTGCCTGATCGCAGGAACGGCATGGGCTCAGGGATCATCCGGCGGGAGCTCCAGCGGAGGCGGCACTGGAGGAGGTGGGGCTGGCGGAGGATCCTCCACGGGAACGTCAACAAGCGGTGCCCCGGCAACAGGTTCGACGAGGTCGCCTGGAACCTCGGCAACCCAGCCCAACGGCGCCATTGTGCCTCCGCCCGTGTCAGGTACCCAGAACAATGCCACCGGCACGGGCAATGTGAATACCGGCGTTAACCCGACAGGAGATGCTGCTTCCACGAGGCCCATTCCACCATCCGGCAATGAAGGAAGCACAGGTGGTGCAGCCTCAAGCGCGAACAGCTCCTCCACCGGTCCTGCCACGACGGGCACCGTGTCCGGGGTCAACCGGAGACCCGGCGAACCCTCTGCCGTCCAGCCAACACAGCGGGAAGAGGAGCTGTTCCAAGAGGGTGAGAAACTGGAGCAGAAGGCCCGCGAAGGCATCTGCTCCACCTGTTAGATTTCACGCTGCTTCGTTCAGGCCTGGATAATCCGTGTAGCCCTTGGTGTCGCCGCCATAGAAAGTGGCTCGATCGGGCTCGTTGAGCAGCGCGTTGAGGCGGAAGCGCTCGACCAGATCCGGATTGGCGATGAAGAGGCGACCGAACGCAACCAGATCAGCCCGCCCGCTGGAGACTGCCTCCGCGGCCATCTCACGCGTGTAACCGTTATTGGCGATATAGGCGCCGCGGAAGGACCGGCGTAGGCCTGCATAATCCACGTCAACCGCGTTGCGATCACCCTGGGTGGCGCCCTCAATCATGTGGATATAGCCGAGACCGAGATCATCGAGCTTCTCGACCACATGACTGAAGAGAGCCTGCGGGTTCGAATCGGCGGCATCGTTGACCTTTGCGGGCGACAGGCGAATGCCGACCCGCCCCTTGTCCCAGACCTTCAGCACGGCTTCGGCAGCCTCGATGGTCAGGCGGGCGCGGTTCTCGATGGAGCCGCCATAGGTATCCGTGCGCTGGTTGGAGCCGTCCTTCATGAACTGGTCGAGCAGGTAGCCGTTCGCGGCATGGATCTCCACGCCGTCGAAACCGGCTTCCTTGGCATTGCGGGCTGCGTTCTCGTAGTCCTTCAGGATGCCGGGAATCTCGGGGAGCTCAAGCGCACGCGGCTCGGACACCTCAGCAAAACCTTCCTCTAGGAAGGTCTTGGTCTGCGCGCGCAGGGCCGAGGGGCCAACGGGTGCGGCGCCGCCCGGCTGAAGCGAGGTGTGCGACACGCGGCCTACATGCCAAAGCTGGATGAAAATCCGGCCACCTGCCTTGTGAACCGTGTCGGTCACCTTGCGCCAGCTTGCAACCTGTTCGGGCGTATAGATGCCGGGGGTGCGTAGATAACCTTGTGCCTGATGGGAGATCTGAGATCCCTCAGAGATCAGGAGGCCCGCGCCGGCGCGCTGGGCGTAATAAGTTGCCGTGATGTCGCGCGCCACATCTCCTTCCGACGCCCGATTGCGGGTGAGAGGGGCCATGACCATGCGGTTCGGCAAGGTCAGGTCACCCAGCTTGAAGGGCTGGAACAATGCATTGGGATCGACGCTCATCATATAACCTCGTTATAGCCTGTGGAATTATCGTAATCACAGACTGATACGAGATAAGATACTTTCCGCCTGGTGCAACGGAGGGCTGCCATGCAAAAATTCGATGTCTCAGGAGTTAAGACCTATAGGCGGGTCAAAAGCCTCAGAGTTAAGGACCAGCGCTTGCCTGATCGAGCAGGCGGATATCGGCCTCATCGAGGCGCAGTGTCGTCGCCTTCACGAGGTCCTGCACCTGCTCAATGCCCGTGGCGCTGGCAATCGGCGCCGTGAGACCGGGACGAGCCATGAGCCATGCGAGTGCGACCTGGGCAGGCGTAGCATCCTTCCCGGCGGCAATCTCGTCGAGGGTGCTTAGGATGCGCTTGCCTCTCTCGTTGAGATAGGCGGCCATGCGGCCGCCGCGCACGCTCTTTCCGAAATCCGCCTCAGAGCGGTACTTGCCTGTCAGAAACCCGCTGGCGAGACCGTAATAGGGGATGACGCCGATCTCCTCACCACGGCAGAGCGGCTCCAGCTCACTTTCATATTCCGCACGATCGTAGAGGTTATATTTCGGCTGCAGGCTCTCATAGCGCGGCAGACCGAGTTCCGTGCTGATCTCAAGCGCCTCCTTCAGGCGCGCTGCTGTGAAGTTCGACGCGCCGATGGCCCGCACTTTCCCTTCGCGTATCAGTTCCTCATAGGCACCAAGCGTTTCCTGCTGTGGCGTGTCGGGGTCGTCACGATGGGATTGATAGAGGTCGATGTAATCGGTCTTCAGCCGCTGGAGAGAGGCTTCTACGGCGGAACGAATGTAGGTCTTCGACAATCCCTTCCGGCCCGGTCCCATCTCTGAGCCGACCTTGGTGGCGATCACGAGCTTGTCGCGATTGCTGCGGGCTTTCATCCAGTTGCCGATGATGGTCTCAGACTCACCGCCTTTGTTGCCGGGAGCCCAGGTGGAGTAGACATCTGCCGTATCGATGAAGTTGAGACCTGCATCAACGTATGCATCGAGCAGCTTGAAGGAGGTTGCCTCGTCGGCGGTCCAGCCGAAGACATTGCCGCCGAGGCAGAGGGGTGAAACCATCAAGTCCGAGCGGCCGAGCCGACGCTGATCCATCATCATCTCCTTGTCCGCTGCCGATTTGGGGCAGGAGAGGGCGCTGACAAGGCAGCAGGAATGGAATCGAATGCGGCGGCTGTGCACCGATCAGGCAGCGGCACTCAGGATGATGCCGCGAGCCTCCGCAAAAGCAACGAGATCGGCCTCGCTGTCGACGCGGTGGCGTTGGTCGATGGTCCAGCCGTCGTCATCCCGCACGACGATATAGCCCCGTGCCTGAAGCCGCGAAACCACCAGCTGGATGCCGCCTGCTTCGTTGCGCGTCACACCGCGCTCCGCAATGAAGCGTTCGATGGCCGCTTGGGCCGCCTGAGCAAGATCGACCGCATCCGCTCGGTTCGCCGGCTTTGCCTTGGCCTTGGATTGAGCAAGGGTCCGTGCCGGATCACGGCGAACAGATTTCCAGCCGCCGCGGCCGGAGGTCTGAGCGGATGAGAGGTCTGGCTCCGGCGGGCGTAGAGCAGCGGGAGCTTCGGTGACGACAATCTTTGGCAGCACGGGGGCAGGGGGCAGGCTGGCAGGAGCCGCAACCTGCGAAACACCTTGAACTGCCGGCAGCTTCGCAGCCGTTTTGGGAAGCGCAGATTGTGCCTTCTCCGCCAGGGCTTTCTGGCTTCTTCTCTGCCTTGCAGCCTCCGCTGCTTTTCGCTTCGCCTCAGCCTCCGCTTTCCTAACCTCCGCTTCCTGGCGCTTCGCTTCGATCTCGACTGTCTGTGCCTCAGCCGCGCGCCGGGCTGCGGCCTCCGCTGATCGCTTGACTCGAACGAGAAGGCGCTGGTCGATGCGCGCCTTCTCGGCAATGGCGGCTCTGGCTGCCTGAATCATTCCGGTTTCAGAGGCGGAAACCGAGTTCTTGAGCCGACTGGTCATATCCTGCTCGAGGCTCTTGAGCGCCCGCATCAAAGCAGCCTGCACATCCTCCTCCTGAGGCGCAGCCGCTTTTACAAAAGCTGAGGGCGCAGGCATGTCTGTGTGGACCTGCAGCGAGGCACCCCCGCAAACAGGCTGGTCGGAAGGGGGCTTTCGAGGGGCAGCCTTGGAGGGCTGCAGACCTGCAGACTGGTTTTTCACAGTTTTCGGTCGAACTGTTTCGGAAGCCGTCACTTTCGCCAGCTTCGAGAGATCCCGCACACCGATGAGACCAAGATCCTGCATCTTCCAGCGGATCTGCGTAACAGTCCTGCCAAGTTCAGCTGCGATGCGCTTATCCGTCATCGGCGGGTCGTTCAGGACCAGGTCGCGTAGACGTATGACGCTAGCCTCATCCCAAGGCTGGTGCTGCTGGACAAGGGTGCCGATCAATCGCGCTCTCGCATAGGTGGCCGGTACGGGCCGACCCAGCTTTGCAGCCGTGACTGGAACCGGAACCTTTGCGGCCCTGTCGCGCCGCAGGATGTCGAGTTCTTCTTCAGTCCAGACCCTGTTCATGGCAGGGCTTCTCCTTCTCTCAGCGGGCTGGGATCCGGCGAACCTGCAGCGCATCGAGTGAGAATGCAGCATGGAAAAGGATTTCGCCGGGTCAGGCCGGCGACGGGTAACCGTTACGCCGGCATCGAATGGGAAAGCGCCCGATTGGGGGCGCAGCTTCTGACGGAGCGTACCGCCCGAAGCCAGCGCGCGGGTCCCGGATCTGGTCGCAACTCCCAGTCATGCACGAAGCAGCGACTGCTTGCGAAGCATGCGCTTCGCAAGGCGGTCCTTTGCGGTCGATTGAGGCCGAACTGCAGGTGCATGAGGGATGATTCAAATCAATAGAGTGGCCGACATGTAGTCGGCTTACGGGCAGATCTCAATGCATGAATAAGCACCCGAAGGGAAGGTCTCCACTGCCAATGAAAATAAGTATTTTTCAGCATTTCCGATGGCAGCCCTGGGCCCGCGCGTAATCATTGATTAACCATAAAAGCGCATGCTTCCTCCTGCGGTCCCACACGGTTTCGCACATAGCTTACGGGGGCAGGATTCATGGCTGACAACACAATTGCGCAAACGATCGAAGAGAGAATCGGAGCCGTGAGAGTGGTTGTGAACCTCATTGCTCAGACAGGCAGGGGAGACCACCTGCATGACCTGCGCGTGCTTCTCATCAACACGATGAGCCTGCTCAAGCGCGATCCAGGCATCGAAGCGGCGGTCGATGACCTTTATGCTGCGGCCGCAGTGCTTGTGAAGGATGCCTCATCAGGGATCCAGCCTTCTGCGAGGTCGCTTCGGCTTCTTCTGTCGGCATCCGATCGCTTCTGCGGTCGTCTGACCAGTGCAGTCGGCCGCATCGGGCCGGAGCCCGAGGTTCGCCTTCAAGGATTGGAGGCAGCCTATGCGGTTCAGTTGGAGCGCTATTCGGTGAGCCTGGGCGAGCCTGTCGTTCACATGCGTCTGGCGGTTTGAGCGGCTCGCGTCGCGTCTCTTGGCTTTTCCATGTTGACGAGTTTTGAACGCGACAAAGCCCTCGCTTGGTTTTACCAGTCGAGGGCTTTGCGTGTGATTGGTTGCGGGGACAGGATTTGAACCTGTGACCTTCAGGTTATGAGCCTGACGAGCTACCGGGCTGCTCCACCCCGCGTCAAAGCGTGCGAGTTTGGCGCATGCCAAACCCCAAGCTGGGGGCCTTCAAAGCAGGCTTTGAAGGCAAAGGGCACAAACACAAACCGCGGTGCTCTGTTGAGAGACACCGCGGTGTGATTGTCGAAGATGTAAAGAGGCAATTGTTCTTGGCAGGCCCGGCAATGACCTACTCTCCCGGGTCTTGAGACACAGTACCATCGGCGCTGAGGAGTTTAACGGCCGAGTTCGAGATGGGATCGGGTTTTTGTCTCCTCGCTC
>JALYFY010000305.1 GCA_030777385.1 Pseudomonadota bacterium
CGAGGCTGCCGCCGATCTGGCGCGGCAGGTGCTCGAACTCGTGCCGGGCTTTGCGGCAGCGCACGCTATGCTGGGGCGTTCGCTCGCCGAGATGGGCTTGAGGGAGGAGGCGCTGAGCGCCCTTCACCAGGCCCTGGCCCTGGAGCCCGAGGACGCTCTCGGCATTCGCCTGGATCTCGCCAGGCTCGGAGCGCTCAGCCCCCATGAGGCGATCACCGATAGCTATGTGCGGGCGCTTTTCGACGAGTACGCTCCCAAGTTCGACCGGCACCTCACCGGGAGCCTCGCCTATCGCGGCCCGGAGCTGATCGCCGACGGGCTGCGGCGGGCGTGCTCCAGGCAGAGCCGGGATTGCCGCTTCGGCCTCACCCTGGATCTCGGCTGCGGCACCGGGTTGATGGCGCAGGCGCTGGACGGGCTGTGCTTTGCCATCGAGGGTGTCGATCTCTCGCCCGGCATGCTGGAGAAGGCGCAGAAGACGGGGCTCTACGACGCCCTGCACGAGGGCGAGCTCGTGGCCTTCCTGAGCGGGCGCACGGCTGCGGAGGCCGATCTGGTGGCGGCGGCGGACGTGTTCGTCTACATGGCGTCGCTCGATGCGGCGTTTCGCGAGGCGCATCGGGTTTTGAAACGTGAGGGTCTCTTCGCCTTCACCGTGCAGGCTCATGAGGGCGAGGGCTTTGTTCTTGGCGAGGATGCCCGCTATGCCCATGGCGAGACTTATCTGCGCGGCCTTGCCGAGGCTGCCGGCTTCGAAGTGGTGATCTTCGAGCGCGTCTCGACCCGGGAGGATCGCGGCGTGCCGGTTCCCGGGTTCATGTGCGTGCTGCAGCGCTGAGAAGCTTCGGTTCGATCAACCTCAGACCTCATCCTGAGGAGCAGCCGTCAGGCTGCGTCTCGAAGGACAATCCAGTGCTCTCTGGACCCTCCTTCGAGACGGTGCTGCGCACCTCCTCAGGATGAGGTCGTGTTTGTGAGGCCGGCTTACTGCGCCGGCATCGACGGGTGCGGGGCGCTCTCGTAGCAGCCCACCACCGACTGGTCGAAATCGATCACCGAGCCGGTCATCATGCCGGACTCCGAGCTTGCGAGGAATGCCACGGCGCGGGCCACTTCCGCCGGATCGAGCAGGCGGCCGAAGGGTTGCTGCCTGGCCGCCTTCTCGAGCCAGTCGTCCGGCGCGTCGTGATAGGTTTTCATGGTCCGGTGCTCGCCCGGCGTGTCCATCCAGCCGATGTTCAGGGCATTCACACGGGTGCGCCAGGGCATCAGGCTGAAGGCCGCGTTCTTGGTGAGCGTTGCGAGCGCGCCCTTGGAGCCGCAATAGGCCGTGATGAAGGGCTGGCCCCCATGGGCCGACATGGACAGGATGTTGACCATCGTGCCCTCGATCTTCTCCCGCCGCATGATCTTGGCAGCCTCCTGCATGAGGAAGAAGGGTGCGCGCACATTGACGGCGAACATGCGGTCGAACAGCTCCGGGGTGGTGTCGAAGATCGTGCCGCGGTCAGTGATGCCGGCCGCATTCACCAGGGCGTCGACGCGCCCGAACACGCTGTCGGCCCGCGCCGTGACCTGACGCGCTTCCTCGACGCTCTCAAGGTCGGCCCGCACGAATTCGGTTTGGCAGCCTTGGTTGGAAATGTCCCGCGCCACCGCATGCCCACGCTCCTCGTTGCGGCCGCAGATCACGAGGCCCTTGGCGCCGCGCTCGGCGAGCATGCGGGCGATGGCCTCGCCGAGGCCCTGGGTGCCTCCGGTGATGACCGCGACGGCATTCTCAAATTGGGATGCGGGCTGCATGGCGTTGGTCCTCTCCTGTGGATCTTGGCGTTGCGAAAGCTGAATCGATCTCAGGCCCAATGGCAAGCGGGCAGAGATGGGCGTTCACATATTCTGAGACGCATCAGAAGTGTCATCCCCGGCGAGCGTCAGCGAGGGAAGGGGATCCACGATCAGGCGCAGCGCTATGGATTCCCTTCCCGTCCGCTTCGCTCCAGCCGGGAATGACGGCGGAGGCGCTCCTGACGCGGGCCATGGCGGAACTGCCGGGAGAGCCCTATCTTTGACGCTGCATGCCAAGAGCCCCCGCCGCCCTTCTCCCCAAAACCTTCCGCGACTGGTTCAAGCATCGAGGCTGGAAGCCGCGGGCGCATCAGCTGGACCTGCTTGCCAAGGCTGGGCAAGGCCGCTCCGTTCTGCTCGTGGCGCCCACAGGCGCAGGCAAGACGCTCGCCGGCTTCCTGCCGAGCCTCGTGGAACTGGCGGAGCGGGAGGGCCGGAAGGTGGGGGAGAAGCGCGGCCTTCACACCCTCTACATCTCGCCCCTGAAGGCGCTGGCCACCGACATTGCCCGCAACCTCGAGACCCCGGTGCAGGAGATGGGGCTTCCCATCCGCATCGAGACGCGCACGGGCGACACGCCCTCCCACAAGCGCGCGCGGCAGATCGAGCGACCGCCGGACATCCTGCTCACCACGCCGGAGCAGCTGGCGCTGCTTCTGGCGCATGCTGAGGCGCGGGAGTTCTTCAAGGACCTGCGCCGCGTGGTGCTGGACGAGCTGCACTCGCTGGTCACCTCGAAGCGCGGCGACCTGCTGTCGCTCGGCCTTGCACGGCTGATGACGATAGCACCCCAGGCGACGGCGGTGGGCCTCTCCGCCACCGTGCGCGAGCCGGATGACTTGCGGCGCTATCTGGTGCCGCAGCGCGACGCGAACACCTCCCCCTTGAGGGGGGAGGTCGCACCGCAGGTGCGGGAGGGGG
>JALYFY010000306.1 GCA_030777385.1 Pseudomonadota bacterium
GCGCTCGCATGCACCTCGAAGAGGACCGCATCGATCTCTCGCAGCTTGCGGTCGAGGCGGTGCCCCATCAGGTCGGAGGTCTTCCGATCCAGGCTGTTCCTGGCTGTTTCGATCAGGCGCGCCGCCCGACCGAGGGCCTCGCTGATCCGTTTGCGATCCGGGAACGCTACGATGGCCGCATCGATGTGCTCCTGCTGCGCCTGTCGAAGAGCTTCGGCTGAAGTGTGGTCCAGTCCCGGCACAGCAAGGTCCACAAGGCCGGCGGGCTGGTGATCGCGAATATCGCCCTCAGGTTCCGGCGGGCCATCGGCCCGAAGCTTCAGGTGAAGGCTCCACTGGTCAGCCGGATCGTCCCGCCACACGCCCATGCCCTGGGACGCATGCGCCGCCCGCGACCACTCGGCAAGCTGCCGGTACCGCAAGCCCGTGACTTCATCGCCACCATGCGCCTCGAGGCTGAGCGTGGCCGGAGGCGGAGGCGCCTCGTCGTCATAGGCATAGCCTGCACCAGACCAAGCCGGCAGATAGAACTTGGAAACCTGCCAGGGCCGGAGGCCCGATCCGGCATGCTCGGGAAAGGCGGAGGGATCGGCCGCCAGAACGAAAGCCCGCTCGGCCGCTCGGGTCATCGCCCTGTGGTGGCCGTGCTGCCCGGGCACGTCCAGGAAGGTCGGGATGACGATATCCGGCCGGTACTGCCGATAGGCCCGCACGAGCCGCTCCACGATGCGATCCTCGCCCCATCGCCGGAGGGTATCGTCCCCATTCTTGGAGAAGCCGAAATCATGGACCGGATCGTCCGGCCCGTGGCCGAGCCACGCCACATCCCCATGCATGCGCCGGGCAGCCTCCTCCATTTCGGCGGTCCTCAGCACCCCAAGGACACCACCCCGCTCCGGCCCGAGAGAATTCTGGCCCCCTTCTCCCCTGGTGGAGCAGGCCACCACGACGCGCATGCCATAAGCGAACCTCAAGGCAGCGAGCATGCCGCTGATCTCGTCATCCGGATGCGCGCCGGTATTCATGACGGTCACCACCGATTTCAGCCGGCTCAGGGCTCGATGCAAGCGGACGAGGGCCGGCTGATGGATGGCGCGGGCGAGACGGCTATGGTCATCCAACAAGGGAGATCTCCTCGTTCAGTTGTTCCCGGCGGGCCGCGTGGGCTTTGTCGAGCCGCGGCGTCATGGCATCCAGGAGCGGCAGGGCAGCGGCCCCGAGGGCGGCTGTGAGCTGGCCCGTCCGCCCGTGGATCAGGCGCGCTTCGCTGCGGTTCCTGCGGCGTGCAACCGAAAGGGGGAGCGGCTGCATGGCCTGCGTGAGATCCTCCAGGAGCCCCGGCGGAAGAGCGCCGCCGATCACGATGGCCTCGGGATCGAAGAGGTTCTCAAGCATCGCCACCTGAGGCGCCAGATAACCGGCTGCCTCCCGGATCCATGCCCGGACGATCGGGTGCTGCTCCCGGTGGAGTTGGTCCAGATGCGCGTCGTCAAGTCCGCGGATTCCGGCTGCGGCCAGCCTTTGGGCGAGAGCGTGAACGGACGCATAGGCTTCGAGGCAGCCGTGCTGGCCGCAGGAGCACAGGCGGCCTCCCTTCTCGACCAGCACGTGCCCGATCTCGCCCGCGTTGCCGTTCGCTCCGCGATACGGGCGCCCGTCGATCACGATGCCCAGGCCGAGCCCCTGCCCGAAATAGATCAGGCAGAAGTTCTTCAGATCCTTGGCTGCCCCGTGAAGGCGTTCGCCGACCGC
Source organism: Pseudomonadota bacterium (assembly GCA_030777385.1). Taxonomy (GTDB): domain Bacteria; phylum Pseudomonadota; class Alphaproteobacteria; order Rhizobiales; family Beijerinckiaceae; genus Microvirga. The sequence continues at coordinate 1,753 of JALYFY010000306.1, forward strand.
CGCCGCGGTGGCGTCGTTTTCAAGGGTCACGGGCGCCCCTACCATGCGACCGATATGGGCGACCGCGTCGAAGTCCAGCCAACCTGACAGGGTTGTCGGCCCTACGGACGTCATGCCCTCCACATTGAATGGGCCCGGCATCACGACCCCTACACCGAGAAGCTGGGGCACAGGACCCTTCACTTGGGTCTGCGCCGCCTCGATCTCGGTCTTCATGACCGGCAGCACGGTTTCAGGGTCGTTGCGCGGGATCGCGATGCTCCGCTGCGCCCGAATCTGACCGCCGATGTCTACGAGAAGGGTGGAGATGTGATCGGCCGCAATCTCGATGCCGGCGGTCATGCCGCCATTGGGATTGACGGCGAACTGGATTGGAGGC
>JALYFY010000307.1 GCA_030777385.1 Pseudomonadota bacterium
CCGCCGAGCAGCGCGGTGCCGCCGCGGGGAAGGCCGGTGTGGCGTGCGCGGTTGGCGGTCATCTGCTCCTGGTTCCGCTCGAAGGTGTCCCAATCAATGTAGGCCGGACGCGTGCCTCGGTGCAGCACCTTCCAGGCATTTGGATCGCCCAGGAAGCGTTTGCCGCTGTGCGGCTGGCCGGGCCGGCGCAGGCGGCCGTCATAGGTGCGCCGGCCATAGACATAGGCGCCGGCATAGAGCGGGTTGCGCAGCATGTCGCGCAGGGTCTGTCCGCTGGGCCGGGTCCAGTGCACGTCTCCTTTGTGCGGTCCGCGGCGGATGCGGTCCGGAAGGCAGATGTTGTGGTCGACGAGATAGCGCAGGATGCCGCTGACCGAGCGTCGTCGTTCAAAGAGCGCGAAGACCAGACGGATGATCTCCTGCACCTCTTCGTCAGGATCGAGCGCGACCTCGCCGGACGGCTTGAGCACGTAGCCGCGGGGAAGCCCCAGCACCAACTCACCGCGCTGCGCCTTGGCGCGGCGGCCCTCGAGCATGCGCGCCTTGAGGATGTGGATCTCCGCCTCGCTCATGGTGCCCTTCAGGCCGAGCAGCAGGCGATCGTTGTAGAGACTGGGGTCGTAGATGCCGTCGGCATCGCCGATCAGGGTGTCGAAGAGGGCGCACATCTCCAGCAGCTGATGCCAATCCCGGCACGAGCGCGCCAGGCGCGAGACCTCGATGCCGAGCACCAGGCCGATATGGCCAAAGCCAACCTCGGCCACCAGGCGCTGGAAGCCGGGCCGGTCGAGGGCCGAGGCGGCGGAACGGCCGAGATCGTCATCGATGACCACGATCTGCTCGGGTCGCCAGCCGAGCTGGCAGGCGCGGTCCGTCAGGGCGTATTGCAGGCGGGTGGATTCCCGGTTGTGCTCGATCTGACGCAGGGTGGACTGGCGGACATAGACCACTGCCTGGCGGTCACAATGGCGGGCACGGATCTTGTCGGAGAGGGTCGGAGCGAGGATGTCGGGTTCCGGGCTCATGATCCGCCTCCTGTGTGGCGGCCAGAGACTGGCGGATGAGGTTGGAGATCAGCACCACCAGGCGACGGCGCCGGTCGGGCGGCAGATCCTGCCAGTGGATGGTTGTCGATCTCAGGGTCATGGCGTGTTGCCACCCATAAGGCCAAGGCGCGCAGCGCCTGATGGCCCACTCGCGGTGTCAATGGAACCTCACGTTCAGCGGTTCCACGTTGATCCGATCTCGTTTGCTTTCAATACGGGAGCGGAGCGCGTGTACCTGCTGTCGCGTGCTCATCGGCGTGCCTTCTACGAGGGGCTGGGGTGGATTGTCCTTGAGGCGGACGCGCCGGAGGACGGGATGTTCATCCTTTCCAGGACTGCATATGGCGCAGGAGGCTGAACTAATGCCTGAACCTCTCTATCGTCCCAATGTCGGCATCGTTTTGTTCAACCCAAACGGCTTGGTGCTGATCGCCCGGCGCTTGCGCGATGACGGTCCTGAAACCATTGCGCCGGGCCATGAATGGCAGATGCCGCAGGGTGGCGTCGACGGGGACGAGGATCTGCTCGCGGCGGCCAAGCGGGAGCTCTGGGAGGAGACGGGCGTGACGAGGGCCGCCTATCTCGGACAAACGGCCAGTTGGCTGACTTATGACTTTCCAGCCTATGACGGTCCGCCCCACAGGCTCTCTCCCTTCCGCGGGCAGCGCCAGCGCTGGCTCGCCTTCCGGTTCACCGGGGAGGAGAGCGAGATCGAGGTTGCCGGCATGCGCGGCGGCGCCGAGCCGGAGTTCAGCGAGTGGCGGTGGGAGAGCCTCGAGCGCTTGCCCGAACTGGTGGTTCCCTTCAAGCGCCGTGTCTATGAGCAGGTCGCGCGCGAGTTCCGGCCTTTCGCGGCTATGGCTGCTGATTGAGCAGAGCCACCACGCCGTCGATGATGAACTGCACGGCAAGGCCGGCCAGGATCACGCCCAACAGGCGTGTGAGCACCACGTTTCCGGTAACGCCGAGCCAGCGGGAAACCCGGTCCGCCGTGGAGAACACCAGGAAGCAGCTCACGATTCCGAGCGCGATCAGGATGAGCAGCGAGCCCAGGTAGAGGAAGTTGCCGTCCGCGCGTCCGGCAAGCAGAATGACGGCCGTGATTGCGCCGGGGCCGGCCATGAGCGGAATGGCGAGCGGGAAGGCCGCAACGTTGCGGATGTGGTCCTCGGTGATTGCCACATCGGCCGTGTGCTGCTTGCGCTCGTTGCGACGCTCGAACACCATCTCGAAGGCGATCCAGAACAGCAGCAGGCCGCCCGAGATGCGGAAGGCCGGAATGCCGACACCGAGAAGGCGCAGCAGGACCTCTCCGCCCAGGCCGAAGAAGGCCAGGATGCCGAACGCGATCAGGCTCGCCCGCAATGCTACCCGGCGGCGCTCCGATGCGTTCATGCCCCGGGTCAGCGAGACGAAGATCGGGGCCAGCGCCACCGGATCGAGGGTGACGAGCAGGGTGACGAGGGCGGCTGAGATGTAATCGAGGAGCATCGCTGGACCTTGGCTTAAGCTTTGCGTTATGGCCTCATCGGGCGCATTTGGCGAGGGGCAGGGCGGCGATGTTCACGATTTTGGACCGGATCAGCTGGCCGGGCTCCCCGGACCGGGCCAATGAGGACGCCTGTGGGGCATCGGGCGATTGGGCCTGGGTGATCGACACCTCCATTTTTCCTGGCACCCCGGCGGTTATGCACGAGGGGAGCGATGCCGCATGGTTTGCAGGCTTCGTGAGCCGGCGCCTCTCGGATCTTGCGCCCCAGGCCAAGGATGGTACTGCCCTGATCCGCCATGTGATGGAGGAGGCGCGTGCAGCCTTCATGGCGGTGGCACCGGTGGAGCGTCACGATTTCCTCACCTGGCCCGTCGGGGCCATGACCTTGGTGCGCTGGAGCGACGGTCATCTCGATGTTTGGACCTTCGCCGATACCACGGCTTTCATCCGCCGGCCTGACGGCTCCATCCTCACCGTCGGCGAGGCGCCGGGCATGAGACAGTTCGAGGTCGCGGCCGCCGAGCGACTGCTGAAGGCAAGCGGCGCTACGCCGGAGACCATCAATAGGACGCCCGAGTTCCAGGCCTGGCTTGCGGAGCGCCGCCAGCGCCAGAAGCAGACCAGGGGCGCTTCCCTGCTCGGGCTCGACCCCAATGCCGCCGACCGCCTGCGGCACGAGACGGTGCCGTGCGAGGAGGGTTCAACCATCCTGCTCACCAGCGACGGCTTTTCGGCCCTCGTCGACCTCTACGGGGTCATGGATGCCTCCGGGCTAATGGAGGCGGCGCTCGCCATGGGCTTGGAGCCCCTTGCGCGCAAGGCACGGAGAATCGAAGCGGAGATCGATCCCGACGGGAGGCTCTATCCCCGCTTCAAGGTCAGCGACGATGCGACCGCGCTGCTTGTCAGGGCCTAAGCCGCCGGAGCCTGCGGCAGGGCGTTGCCTTGAGCCTGATCCGGCAGCACAACAGGATAGGCCCCCGCGTAGCGCACCAAGGCATCGATCCGCTTCTCGATGGAGGGATGGGAGGCGTAGAGATCGGTGAAGCCGGAGCGCGGGTTGTCGAGGCAGAGCTCCATGACGCCGGAGGGCACATCCGGCAATTCGCTCCTGCCCTGGATCTTCACGAGGGCCGAGATCA
>JALYFY010000308.1 GCA_030777385.1 Pseudomonadota bacterium
GTCCCGGCGACCTCAAGGGCCTCAAGCTCCGCACGATGGAGAACCCGATCCACATTCAAGCCTACAAGGGCTTCGGCATCATCCCGACGCCGATGGCCATCACGGAAGTGTTCACCGCGCTCCAGCAAGGCACGGTCGACGGCCAGGAGAACCCGCTCTCGGTGATCCAGAGCCAAAAATTCGACCAGGTGCAGAAACACCTGACCCTCACCGGCCACGTCTACTCGCCGGCCGTGATCCTGATGAGCAAGGCAGCGTTCGACAAGCTGGCCCCGGCGGACAAGCAGCACTTTCTCGAGGCCGCCAAGGAGGCCGTGAAGGCGAACCGCGCGCGCATCGACCAGGACGAGAAGAACGGCGTCGAATACCTGCGCTCAAGGGGGATGCAGGTGATCGACAACGCCGATCGGGCGAAATTCCAGGAGACCCTCGCACCGGTCTTCGCCGAGCTCGGCAAGCGCTTCAAGGCGACCGACATCGAGCGCATCCGGAACTACAAGTAAACCGAGCGCGACCGGCACGATGCGAGACGTCTTGCAACAGGTCGAGCGCCGCACGACGGCGCTCGCGCTGTGGTGCGCGGCCGCCATGCTGGCCGTGGCCGCCCTGATCGGGCTCTACCAGATCCTATCCCGTTTCGTGTTCGAGCAGCCGGCGGAATGGTCGGAAGTCTCGATCCGGTTCGCGCTGATCTGGATGGTCTTTCTCGGCATTCCCATGGCGTTTCGCGAGGGCGCCATGGTCTCGGTCGACCTCCTCTACCGCAAGGCGGGGCCGCGGCTCCGCCGCGTCCTCGACGGGATCATCCTCATCGCCGGACTGATCTTGATGGTCACCATCGTCTGGTTCGGTTTCGACTACGCTTGGCGAGCCCGCTTCCAGACGATCTCAGGCCTCGAGTCGTTCAGCATGACATGGGCCTACCTCGCCATGCCCGTCGGGGGCGTTTTTTCGATCATCGCCCTGTTCGCACACTGGTTCGACCCTCGGCGCCACGAGCTCGAGGTCGCGCAGTAGTTCTCGATCAGCGGGGTTCCCGCCAGCCCCTCCGGAAGGCTCGCCGAGTCATGTCGCTGTCGATCCTGCTGACGATGTGCCTCTTCTTCGCGTTGTCGATCTCGGTCGCGGTGTCGATCGGGCTGTCGGCCCTGCTCGGCGTTTGGCTCTCGGACGTCAACATGCTGATTTCGGTGAAGGAGATCTTCTCTTCCATCAACCGCTTCCCCCTCGCCGCGATTCCCTTCTTCATCCTCGCCGGCAACCTCATGGAGACCGGCGGGATCTCCGGTCGTCTCGTCGAGTTCGCCAAGTCGGTTGTGGGCGGCGTTCAGGGCGGCCTTGCCGCGACGTGCGTCCTCACCTGCATGATCTTCGCGTCCGTCTCGGGCTCGAGCGTCGCCACCACCTTCGCGATCGGATCGATCCTGATCCCCGCCCTGATCCGCCACGGCTACCCTGTCGGCTACGCAGCCGCGCTTCAGGCGACCTCGGCGGAACTCGGCGTCATCATCCCTCCCTCAATCCCCCTGATCATTTATGGGGTGTCCGCCGAGGTCTCGATCGGCGAGCTGTTCATCGCCGGCTTCGGTCCTGGTTTGCTGATCAGCGGCGTCCTGATGATCTTCGTGCTGCTGTTCGCGCGCGTGCGGGGCTATGGGCTGCGCGATTACGAAGGCCGGCTTCCGTTTCTCGTCGCGACCCGGAAGGCCGCCTTTGCGCTGTTCATGCCGGTCATCATCCTCGGAGGCATCTATGGCGGCGTTTTCACTCCAACGGAGGCCTCCGTCGCCGCCGTCTTCTATGCGCTTCTGGTGGGCGGCATCATCCACCGCGAACTCACGCTGCGGGACATCGGAGCGATCCTGCGCAAATCAGCTTTATCCTCGGCGGTCATCCTGTTCATCATCGCGAACGCTGGATTGTTCAGCTACCTGCTGACCAGGGCAGGCGTGCCCGACCAGATCGGCGAGTACCTTCGCGCGACGCTGCAATCGCCAGGCTATTTCCTGCTCGGCGTCAACATCGCCTTGTTCATCATCGGAATGTTCATCGAGACCTCGGCTTCGATCATCGTGCTCGCGCCGATCCTGGCCCCGGCCGCCATGAGCTTCGGGATCGATCCGGTGCATTTCGGGCTGATCATGGTCGTGAACCTCGCCCTCGGCATGATCACGCCGCCGTTCGGCGTGAACCTGTTCGCCGCCTGTACCGTGGCCAAGATCTCGCTCGACGTCGTCGTCCGCTACCTCGTTGGCTTTATCCTGGTGATCCTGGCTTGTCTCATGGTGATCACCTATGTGCCGCAGCTCTCGCTCGGGCTGCGCGACGCGGTCTATCCTGAATCCGCCAAGGCTGCGGCCGTAATGCGGTGATGCCGGTCAGGTAAGGGTTTCCGAGCCTTACTGCCGGTTCCGCGTTCCTGGTTC
>JALYFY010000309.1 GCA_030777385.1 Pseudomonadota bacterium
GCCGTGACCTGTACGCAATCCAGCTCGGGCGTGCCCTCGAACCGGATTTCGCCATCCGGGGTCGCCACCGTGGTCCTCTCGCACATGCCCTGAAGAACCCCGTGAGCCCAGCGGTCCACCGCAAAACCGTCCGTGAGGAAACCGACCCGCGGGCCTCTCCTAACGCGGGCCAAGGCGAGCTGCTGCGGCAACGGAGATGGGTTGGCGCTTTCCCATGCAATGCCGAGCGGCATGAAATAGCGCTCGGTGCGTGCGCCGACCGCCGCCTCAACTTCGGCCATCAACACGTCGTCAGCGAAAGGCATCGGCACTGTCCAGGAAATGCTTGCTCCGTGCAGCGTCTCGTTCTTGGAGGCGAACCAGCGCCGGATCGGGAGATAGGTCGGCAGGACATCCCTGGTGATCGTCTGGGCATGCCTTTCATCCAAGCCGCCCTTAAGGCCGCTCCTTAGGACGAGGGTCTCGAACTCGAGCAGTTGCTCCGGAGGTTCCGTCCGCCATTGGGGACTGTCGACCTCCGTCGTCAGCAGGAACCAGTAGAAGCCATAGGGTGGAAGGGTCAGCAGGTAGGTGAGCTGACCGATCGGCGGGAATGGCGACGGACCTGTCATCTCGACAGGAACTCGACTGGCAAAGGCCGAGAGATCGAGCTCGACCGCCTGAGGCGTGCGGGACAGGTTGGCCACGCACAGGATTGTCTCGCCCTCATGCTCGCGCAGATAAGCCAGGACCTTGCGGTTCGACGGGTACAGAAGCCGGAAAGTCCCGCGGCCGAAGGCATGATGATTGCGGCGGAGCATCAACATGCGGCGCATCCAGTTCAGGAGCGAATGCTGATCGCGGCTCTGCGCTTCCACGTTGACGGTCTCGAAGCCATAGATGGGGTCCATAATCGCCGGCAAGACGAGGCTCGCCGGATCCGCCCGGGAGAAGCCGCCGTTGCGGTCCGGCGACCATTGCATGGGGGTCCGAACGCCGTCGCGGTCGCCAAGATAGATGTTGTCACCCATGCCGATCTCGTCTCCGTAATAGACGACGGGTGTTCCAGGCATGGACAGGAGCAGAGCATTCATCAGCTCGATGCGGCGGCGATCCCGCTGCATTAGCGGCGCCAAGCGGCGGCGAATGCCGAGATTGATGCGCGCGCGCTTGTCCGCCGCATAGGTGTTCCAGAGGTAATCGCGCTCCTCGTCCGTTACCATTTCGAGGGTCAGCTCGTCGTGGTTCCGGAGAAAAATCGCCCATTGACAGTTCTCAGGAATTTCGGGCGTCTGCCGCAGGATGTCCGTAATTGGGAAGCGGTCCTCCTTCGCGATGGCCATGTACATGCGAGGCATCAGTGGGAAGTGGAATGCCATGTGGCATTCGTCACCGTCGCCGAAATATTCCTGGGTATCCTCAGGCCACTGATTGGCCTCCGCCAGCAGCATCCGGTCTGGATAAGTCTCATCAAGCGCAGCACGGATCTTCTTGAGGACGACATGGGTCTCCGGCAGGTTCTCGTTGTTGGTTCCCTCGCGCTCGACCAGATAGGGGATCGCATCGAGGCGAAGGCCGTCGATGCCCATGTCGAGCCAGAACCGCATGACGCTCAAAACTTCCTTGAGAACGCGCGGATTGTCGAAATTGAGGTCCGGCTGGTGCGAATAAAAGCGGTGCCAGAAATAGGATCCCGCGACCGGATCCCATGTCCAATTCGACTTCTCCGTATCGAGAAAGATGATCCGGGTTTCAGGGTACTTCTGGTCCGTGTCGGACCAGACATAAAAATCGCGCTCCCGCGAACCGGGCTTCGCGTGACGCGCGCGCTGAAACCAGGAGTGTTGGTCGGAGGTGTGATTGATCACCAGTTCCGTGATGACGCGCAGTCCACGGGCATGGGCTTCGCGAACGAAGGTCTTGAATTCCTTCAGCGTGCCGTAGTCGGAGCTGACATCCCGGTACTCGGCGATGTCATAGCCATCGTCAAGGCGCGGAGAAGGATAGAAAGGCAACAGCCATATCGTATTGACCCCAAGCGAGGCGATGTAATCCAGTTTCGCAAGCAATCCTGAAAAATCGCCGATACCGTCGTTGTTGGCGTCAAAAAACGACTTCACGTGCAGCTGGTAGATAATGGCGTCCTTATACCAGAGCGGATCGTTTCCAAGGGATATCCCGCTCTTGTGAGACGTGTCGTTCTTCTTGAGCATTCTCATAGGTCCTTCGGCGAGATTTGCCAGATCGAGAACGGGATTTCGCCCGGGTCGCATCGAATACGCTGGTACTTGCCTGTCCAGGTAAAGCGGTGCCCGCGCACGAGATCCTCGACTGCAAGAGAATCATGATCCGAGAGGCCGAACTTCCAGAGCGGAAGCTCGATATCGGCCTCCTGGACATGATGTGGATCGAGGCTAACCGCCACGAGCAGAACGTTTTCGCGGCCGGGTGTGGCCTTCTCAAAAAAGAGGATGTTGTCGTTCCACGCGTTGAGAAGCGATATGCCGAGGTGGGAATGAAGCGCAGGATTGTTGTGCCTGATCCGGTTCAGGATCGTGATCTCCCGGACGATATTGCCCGGCCGGTTCCAATCCCATGCACGGATCTCATATTTCTCGCTGTCCGCATATTCCTTCTTCTTGGCGTCCGGGCGCCCCTCACAGAGCTCGAAGCCGCTGTACATCCCCCAGAGCCCCGAGAGTGTCGTGGCGAGGGCTGACCGGATCAGGTAGGAGGAGCGCGGTGCGTTCTGCAGGAAATCCGGGTTGATGTCAGGCGTGTTCACAAAGAAATGCGGCCGGAAGAAATCCTTCGGCGCCGTCTGCGTGAGTTCGGTCATATACTCCGCCAGCTCCGACTTCTCGTTGCGCCAGGTGAAGTACGTATAGGATTGCGAGAAGCCGATCTTGGCGAGCCGATACATGATCTTCGGTCGCGTGAAAGCTTCAGCCAGGAAGGCAACATCAGGATGGTTTCGGCGTACATCCGCAATCAGCCACTCCCAGAAGGGAAACGGCTTCGTATGCGGGTTGTCGATGCGGAAGAGCTTCACGCCCTGCTTGACCCATAGCAGGATGGTGTCGCGCAATTCCAGCCACAGGGATGGCACCGCCCCCTTGGCATAAAAGTCCACATTGACGATGTCTTCGTATTTCTTGGGCGGATTCTCGGCGTACTTGATCGTTCCGTCTGGCCGCCAGTCGAACCAGTCGGGATGCTCCCTCAGCCAGGGGTGATCGGGTGAGGCCTGAACGGCGATATCCAGCGCCAATTCCAGGCCATGATCGGCCGCAGCCGCGACGAGACGCCGAAAATCCTCGAAGGTGCCAAGCTCGGGATGAATGGCATCGTGCCCGCCTGCCTCCGACCCGATGGCATAGGGGCTGCCCGGATCGTCGGGGCCAGCCGTAAGGCTGTTGTTGCGCCCTTTCCGGTGCGTTCGGCCGATCGGATGGATCGGCGTCATGTAGAGTACATCGAACCCCATGTCGCGGATGTAGGGAAGCTTACGGATGACGTCGTCGAACGTGCCGTGACGGTTGGGGTCGTCGCTCATCGAGCGCGGGAACAACTCGTACCAGCTCGCAAATCCGGCCGCCATCCGCTCAGCATCGACGGGAATCGGGCTGGAGCGCAACAGGAAGGGCCGCCGGTCGGCTGCCGTCATGATCTCCGACGTCTCCGGCGCCAGAAGGATCTCAAGCCGCGCGGCATAATCCGCGTCGACAAGCCTTTCGGCCAAGGCTACGACGCGATCGGCGACGTCACCCTGTGCGTCGGCGCGGGCCTCCTCAACCAGAAGGCGCCCCTCCTCCAGTTCGAGGGTCACGTCGAGGCCGGCTGCGTATTTCTTCTCCAGTTCCGAGCGGAAGATGGCGAAGGGGTCGCGCCAAGCCTGGACGGCAAATTCGTACCGGCCGAGCCGCTCCAGCGGGAATTCGGCGCTCCAGCGGTCATTGACCATGAGCGTCATGCGGGTTTCCCGCCATTGTTCCTCGTCGGCTGCCCGCCAGACAAGGGCCGTGGCCAAGGGATCATGCCCATCGCCGAAGATGTCGGCTTCCACCCTGACCATCTCGCCCACGATCCGCTTGATCGGGAACTCGCCGCCATCGACGGCCGGGGTGACGTTCTCGATGGCAAGCCTGGGTGCTCCGACGGCCTGCTCGACAGCCGGAACAGGCACGACGCCCACGATGGGCTGGAGGGGACGTCCCTCCAGGATCCGGACCTCGCCCGGCCGGAGAATGATGGAGGTGGCAGGAGTCAGTTCGAAGCCTCCGTCTGCGACCTCGCGGAACGGCATGAACTGGCCGCCGCTCTCCGAGACCAGGAACGATCCCGTTGCCTGCGCGGGCCGTCGAAGGTCCGCATTTGCAACGATCAGGCGCGCCGCTTTCGCATGGCGGGCATCCTCCGCATCGATCCTCAACAAAGCCGTGACAGGCGACGCATGTCCAACAAGGAGATGCAGGGGCATTCGTACGAATGTCCCGCCATCCTGTGCGACCAATCGATTTGCCTGCCGGATCTCTCCCGTGAGGTCGAGGCTGCCTGCCTCCCGCAAGCCCCTGAGGCCTGCGCCATTGCCGCGCGTCGGATCGAACCTGTCCCTGCAGCCATATTCGAAACCCATGGGCACGAGGAGGCCGTCGCCCATGCCGGCGGCAATCCGCAAGGCGCGGGTGGCGCGCCTCTGCAGCACCTCCAGAGGCTCCACCTCATGCGCAATGCGCTTGTCGAACGGCACCTCCGGAAAGGCAATTTCGTATCCGATGCTCCGCAGTTGCTCGTGCTCGTCCGCAATCCAGCGCTCCCTCAGGTCCCACCAGCGAAGCGACGAAAACGCCCCATCGAACCCGGTCCCGCGGAGCGCCTGCCTTGCCTCAAGGGTGGTGCCCGGGGTCCAGGCAAGAAAGCGAACATCGGACGCATTCCCGCGGACCATCGCGATCAAGCTTTCCAGAGCAGCCGGAGGCATCGTGTCCCAGTGCAGGCAGCGGAAGCCTGATACACCAGCGCCCGTCAGACCTCGCAAGCGCTCCGCGATCATAGATAGATACGGATGATCGGCAGCATCGCCGTTGAAGGAGACAACAACCGCTTCCCGGTCGGCAGGGTTCTGCCGCGGATCGAGAACATCCGAGTAGGACGAAGTCAGACCAAGTTCACGGGCAAAGACGCTGTCGGCGGCGACCCGGTCGAACACGACGTCAAGAGTGAGGGCAAGACCGCGCGCGCCGGCTTTCTCGGCAAGGCGTGCGAGACCCTCGATCGCATCGCCATGGCCGAGGGCTGCATGCAGCCGCGTCATGTCGCGGGGAAGGAAGATGCTACCGCCGTGTCCGGGTTCGAACGGAGGCGCCATCAGGATGGTGTCAAACCCCAGATCGGCTGCGTGATCGAGGATCTCATCCCAAGTATCGAGAGGCCCTGCCAGCAGCGGATGCACGTAGTACATTCGGGGCGCCATCTGGCTCCCGCCTTTCGCCTGGGATGTTGGGGAACTTGCTAGGAGGCTGTCTGCTGGTGACACGATGTGACCTGTCGCTGTTCGATCGGATCAACCTGTGGCGAGCTCAAAACCGATGTCGGAAACGCGATACTTGACCGGCAGAGCTCCCTGTCAGAAACAGCCCCCCTTCCCGTTGGTTCCTGCCAGGATCCGGATCAATCGTGATCAGCTCTGCAAGAGCCATCTCGCGAATGTTGGGGCGCTGAACGGCAGTCACCCTAGGCCGGCAAAGCCTCCGGCTGTGACGGCGGGCGATTTCCGGTGTTGAGTTCAGGAGGTGGCGCTGCGCCTTCAGGGGCACCGCGGAGGGTGGCGAGGAAGCTCTGACACCAGGCTTGGACCGTGTTGGATCTCAACCGACCCATCATGGTGGCCCACCGCTCGCGTCTTTCCTCAATGGGCATCTGGAGAGCCCGCGCGATGGCTGCACC
>JALYFY010000310.1 GCA_030777385.1 Pseudomonadota bacterium
TGGTTCTCCTCGTCGAGGGCGGAGGTCGCCTCGTCCATGAACACCCATTTGGGCCGGTGCAGCAGCACGCGGGCGAAGGCCACCCGCTGCTGCTGGCCGAGGGACAGGCTCCGGTCCCAGCGCTCGCGCCGGTCGAGCATCTCGACGAACCCGCCCAGTCCGCAACGCTCGAGAGCCTCCCGCACCTGGGCGTCGTCGAAGGCTTCGGGGGAGGCCGGATAGCTGATGGCGGCCCGCAGGGTTCCCAGGGGCAGATAGGGCCGCTGCGGCAGGAACATCATGTCTTCGGGCTTAGGGATGCGCACCCGGCCGGAGCCCCAGGGCCAGAGGCCCGAGATGGCGCGGAACAGCGTGCTCTTGCCGGCCCCCGATTCGCCCATGATCAGCACCCGCTCGCCAGGCTGGATTTCCGCGGTGGCGTCCTCGATGAGAATGCTGCCGTCGCTGAGCGCGATCGAAACCCCTTCGAAGCTGAGCCAGCCCTTGGGATGAGGGCTGATCTCGATGTTGCTGCTCTCCGCCGCCACCTCGTCGAGGTCGAGGGCCGCCTGACGGAAGGTGGCGACCCTCAGGACCGCGGAACGCCAGTCGGCGATCTTGGGGAAGTTGTCGACGAAATACCGCAGGGCCGACTGCACCTGGTTGAAGGCCCCGACCACCATCATCATCTCGCCGAAGGAGAGACGCCCGCTGAAATAGTCCGGCGCGGCGGCAAGGATCGGCACCACGATGGCAAGCCAGCCATAGCCCGAGGTGATCCAGGTCAGGCGGGCGAGGCCGCTGGACAGGCGGCGGGACGCCTTGAGAACGGCCTCGACGAATTCGTCGAGGCTGCGGCGCTCGTCCGGCTCGCCGTTATAGAGGGCAACGCTCTCGGCGCTTTCGTTCACGCGCACCAGGGCGAAGCGCAGATCGGCCTCGCGGGCATAGCGCACGGTGTTGAGGCGGATCAGCGGACGGCCCACGAGCCAGGTGAGGCCGGAGCCGATCCCGGCGTAGCCGACGGCGACCCAGACCATGTAGCCCGGAACCGTGATGGGGGTGCCGCCCAAGGTGAAACTCACCGGACCCGACAGCGCCCACAGGACGCCGATGAAGCTCACCAGCAGGAGGAAGGCCTGCAGCATGCCAACGCCGAGTTCCGTGGAGAGCTCGCAGAAAAGGCGGCAATCCTCCTGCATCCGCTGGTCCGGCTGGGCGCTGTTCTCGCCCATGAATCCGAGCTGGTAGGCGCGGTTCGGCTTGAGCCAGAGGTCGAGGAGCACCTGCGTCAGGCGTTGCCGCAGACGGATCTTGAGACGCTCCTGCAGCCAGGTCTGCGCCACCACGAGAGCCAGGAGCACCGCCACGATGGCCAGGAACACGAGAAGCTGATCGAAGAAGGCTGCGGCGTGGCGCTTCTCCACCGCGTCGAAGAAGGCGCCGTTCCACTGGTTGAGCCGCACCTGGCCGAACATGTTGCCGATGAGGATGACCAGGATGGCCGCGGCCAGCCGCAGCATGGGCCAGCCTTTCCGCTTCCGGAGCATGTCGCCGAAGAGCAGAAACAACTCGCGCCCGATGCTCGGGGCCTTCTCGGAAGCCTGTTGAGGCGGCTGGTGATGGGAGGCAGCGGCGTCCGCCTCCTTCGCGAGGGTGTTGTTCTGGCCCGGACCAACTTCCTGCTCGCTGCCCGTCGCTGGAGGCGGGGGTATTTGCCTGCCCAGTTTAGGATCGAAGTCCGCCATGGCCCTAGGACGCACACTCTCTAGCTTGAGAACTCTCTAAGCTAAAGCTTGTTATCTTATGTTAAGTTCCTGTCTCTTTCAGACCTAGGCAACCAAAAAGAATTAATGCTTGTCCGCCGCGACGGCGAGGGCCCAATACACCTTGTACTTGGACCCTGGCGCATAGGCCGTGGCGATGCCGATGCGGGTCGCGCGGGGGTCGAGCATGACCCGGCTGTGCTGGGCGCTCTCCCGCCAGCCGGAGAACGCCTCGGCGAGGGTGTGGTATCCGGCCGACAGGTTGGCGGCGGGCGCCCTGAAGCCCGAAGCGGTGAGGCGGGTCTTGAAGGCGTCGGCGGAACTCGGCCGGTCGGCCGCCGCCATGGC
>JALYFY010000311.1 GCA_030777385.1 Pseudomonadota bacterium
GCCTTCGACGTTCTGCCGGCCGCGCGGCTGGTTCTGGCAGCACTTGCCCCGGGCGGCGTCTTCAGTCCGGACGCGGCGCTCTCCGCACTTTCCGGTCGGTCGGCGATCCGGGCAGCACAGGCAAGCCTGGAAACTGCTTTTTTCTCAACCCTGCTGGCCCTTCCGCTCGGCGGCGCCATGGCACTCGTCCTTGCCGTCACCGATACGCGCGGGCGCCGCATCGTCTCGTTCCTGTTTGTCCTGTCGGTGATGATCTCGCCCCAGGTGATCGCGCTTGCCTTTCTCCACCTCGCCGGCCCCGCATCGCCGATCCTGAACACGATTGGCCTTGCGCCTGAAGCGGGAACCACCAATCCGGTGCTCGGGCGCGGCGGCATCATCCTGGTGCTGGGCCTGCATCACGCCCCCCTCGTCTATGTGGTGCTGAGTGCCGGCCTGAAGCGCATCCCGCTTGCGGTCGTCGAGGCGGCCCGCATCGATGGGGCGCAGCCGCTGCGGATCGTCACCGATCATCTGCTGCCGCTGCTTCGCCCCCATCTCCTGGGCGCGGCCCTGCTCGCCTTCGTGGCAGGCATCGGCAATTTCGGCATACCGGCACTGCTCGGCGCGCCGGTAAACTACCTCACACTTCCGGTGCTTATCTACCGGCGGCTGTCGAGCTTCGGCACGGGCATCATCGGCGATGTGGCGGCGCTCGGTCTGCTCGTTGCCGCGATAGCCATCGCGTGTGTGGCCCTCAGCCAGTTTCTCACGCGCAAGGATGGCGTGCTCCTGGAGGAGGACGCATCGTTGAAGCCGTTCTGGCATCTCGGCCGCGCCCGCATCGTCGCCGAGACCTTTACGACTCTCGTAATTGCCGCGACCCTCATCCTGCCTATGCTGTCGCTGCTGGCTGCGGCCCTCGTTCCGTCCTATGGCATGCCGTTGAACGTGGCGACCATCACCCTCGACAATTTCATCGAGGTGCTGGGCAGGCAGGATGTCACCATTCGGGCTTTCGTGAATTCCCTGCTCTATGCAGGCGGCGCAGCGTGCCTGCTGGCGTTCGTGTCCGTGCCGGTCGCCTACGGGCTGGTGCGCCTCATGGGACCCATGCGCGTCCTGGCAACGGCTCTCATCGAGATCTCCTATGTGCTGCCCGGCATCGTGCTGGCGATCGCCTGCATCCTCCTGTTCCTGAAACCCTTGCCGCTCATCGGCCTGTCGCTCTATGCGACGCCCTGGATCATCCTCTTCGCTTATGCCGCCCGTTTTCTATCGGTGGCCCTCAAGCCTGTGCTGGCGGGAATGACACAGGTCGACATCGCACAGGAGGAAGCCGCAGCCATGGACGGCGCCCGCCTGACGCAGCGTCTCTTCGGCATCGTCCTGCCCGCGCTGCTCCCGGCGGCCGTGGCCGGCGGGCTCATGGCGTTCCTGCTCGCCTTCAGCGAACTCACCGTCTCGGCCCTGCTCTGGACGGCGGGAACCGAGACAATCGGCGTGGTGCTCTACAATCTCGAAGAGGCAGGCCTTGCAAGCCAGGCATCAGCCGTTGCGGTGGTCATCGTGGCTGTCGTGACCGTTGCGATGCTGGCTCTCGATGCGCTCGGCAAATACCTGCCGGAGGGTACCCTGCCCTGGCATTGTGAGACGGATGCGACGGCTGCTGCGAAAGTCACCCGCCGCGTGCATGCCGGTATCGAAAAGGCCGAGCGGTTCGAGCCGGCACCGGCGCTGGGCACCTGAAGGCTTTATAAGGCTCCAGCTCAAGCCACTACAAGACAATCCCGAATCAGCTCCGCCACATGCTGCACGGCAACATCGCTGTCGCGGCGCTTGTGCCAGGCCATGTGGAGCGGAAAACCCTCGATGGGAATCGGCGGCTCGAACACCGCGAGCCGGCTCTCATGATCGGGCGGCAGGCAATGCCGCGGCAGGAGCGCGATCATGTCGGAGGATTCCAGCGTAGGCGGCACCATGAGAAAGCTCGGCATCACCAACCCGACCCGGCGGGAGCGGCCGAAGGCGGCAAGCGCCTCATCGAGCGTTCCATGCATATCGCCACGGCCTGAGACCAGGATATGCGGATAGGCAAGCCATGCATCGAGATTGAAGACATCTGCAATAGGATGCCCCTTACGCATCGCAACCACATAGGTCTCGTGCAGCAGCTCGATGCGATGAAACTGCGAGCCAAGAGGCGGCAGGACGGAGATCGCAAGATCGACTGCGCCGCGGGTCAACCGCTCCGTCACATCGGCGGCTCCATGCCAGGGCATGATGACGAGATCGATCCCAGGCGCGGTTTTGCCCAAGGTGCCAAACAGCGTTCGGGTCACCACAACGGCCGGGTGATCCGCCATGACGATGCGGACCGACTGCTTGACATCGGCGAGCGCCACCTGGGGCGGATCCAAGATGGCGGTGACCGACGCAAGGGTCTGCCTCAAGGGCTCGCGCAGGGCTTGTGCCTTCGGGGTCAGGCGCATGCCGCCCTGCCCGCGCTCCAGCAGTGGATCGCCGAACAGGTGGCGGCAACGATCCAGCGCGCTTGAGGTCGCCGGCTGCGACAATCCCAGGCGGGCTGCAGCGCGACTGACATGAGCCTCGTCGAGCAAGGCGTCGAGGATGACGAGAAGGTTGAGATCGACGCCTCGTAAATTCATGAAACGAATAATAGCATATATCTTCTATCCATTGGAATGATTTGAGTGCAGAGCCCAGATTTCCTCCTGACACCAACAGGAGGCATCCATGCCCAAGACCCTTATCCTCGTCGCTCACCCTCAGATGGCAGCATCACGCGCCAACAAGGCGCTTCTGGCTGCCGTCTGGTGGCGTCCCGGCATCGAAATCCTCGATCTCTACGATTCATCGCCCGACGGTCAGATCGATGTGGATGCACAGGTTCATCACCTCATCAGGGCAGACAGGATCGTGCTGCAGTTTCCCATGCAGTGGTACTCGACCCCTCCCCTTCTCAAGGAGTGGCAGGATCAGGTGCTCACACGCATGGTCTATCTTGCCTTCGAAAACGAAGGCCGGCTGCTCAGGGGCAAGTCGCTCATGGCGGCGGTCACGGCCGGAGCACCGGAGCAGGCCTATACGCCTGAAGGCTCGAACCGCTTCTCCATCGCGGAACTGCTCAAGCCGCTCGAAGCGACGGCGCATCGCTGCGGCCTGCAATGGCAAGAACCCTTCGTGGTCTACGACTCACGGGATGCAAGCGACGAGGCCTTGGCCCAAGCCGGCGAGCATTATGCGGACCGGGTCTGCGGTCACACCCTCATCCTGGCTGCCTGAAGGGAGCCGTCTCATGCAAGCCGTTGCACATCAAGCCCGCCTCGGGCTGCTCCCGACAGTCGTGATTGGCATCACGTGGCTCGTCCCGCTCCTCATCGTCACCCAGTTTTTCCTAGTGGGGCTCGCGATCTTTGCGGACGGAGCCATGTGGGAGATCCATGCTGCCCTGGGCGGCTTCATCGCTCTGCCGATTGGCGCCATGCTTCTGATCGGATTGCTCAACACAAGCATGCGCCGGCTGCGCAGCCTCAGCCTCCTCGTCTTCACGCTCTACGCGCTTCAGATCCTGTGGCTGGTGATCGGAGAGGCAACCGGCATCGGAGCCTTACGGGCCGCCCATGCGGCGAACGCTGCATTCCTTCTGCTGGCCAGCACATTGCTGGCCTATCGGAGCAGCAGGCAATGAGTATAAGCCAGCAGCATGATGGCCGGGACAAGCCGGCCATCATGCTCTTCGACCTCAGCGCGGCAGCAGCCAGTTCATCAGCTCTGAATCGAAGAGATCGCTCTCCTCGAATTGCGGCGTGTGCCCGCTCTTTTCGAACACGCGAACCGTCAGGTCCTTGAAGGCGCTCCGGTACGGCTCCCAGGTGGCATAAGGCGCCACAAGGTAGTCGTATCGCCCCAAGGCCAAGAAGACCGGAGCGTCGAGCCGGTCGAGGTCTTGTGCGATGTCGATGTCCCGAAACGCCTCGCCCCAGAGATGGTCGAAGACAGGCATGTTCACATGCACGCCTTCCCACAGGGGAGCGGCATCGAAGCTATGATCGTACCAGCTTCTCGCACCCATTCTCACGCAGAAGGTGACGAAGCGCTTGTCCGGCGCAGCCTCGATCGCGGCGGGCAGCCCTGCCAGATCGCTTTCCAGTTTTGCCTTCCGCTCAGGGCAGACGGATTCCTGCCAGTACCGCTCGGTTGCCGCGTTGTGGGCGGCGCTGTGGCTCGGACCGGTGGCGATCATCACCACATGGGACACATGTTGCGGATAGCGCTTGGCATATTCCAGAGCCATGTACCCATGACCCGAATGGCCGATGACGATCACAGTCTCGAGGCCGAGATGCTTTCTCACGAGATCGATATCGGCGAGCACGGCATCCAGGGTGTACTCCGATGGCGAAGCACCCTCGGACAGATGCGCGAAGCCGCGATGATCGGCGAAGATCAGCTTCAGCGATTGCCGTAGGGCTTGCGAGAAGACGCGCGGGTAATACACCGCGCTTCCGATCACGAGGGCAGGCGCTCCATCGCCTTCGACGGAATAGGCCAGCTCGAAGCGTCCGGACTGGATCGTCCCACGCTCACTGGCGTCTCTTGTCGTTTGAGACATTGTAGTTCTTTCATCCATAGGTCGTTATCCTGCCGAAACGATGGTTTCGGCGTGAAAAGGCATGGCCAAACGGCCCGCACTGCAGGCTCGCATGCCATGGGTTTTCATGCGGGATAGCGTCGCTAACGGATGAGGCGCACGGCTGATGTCCTTCGATGTCGGAGCGGCCTTTTTGTCTCAAGCGCAGGGATTTGTGAAGTCCCTGAGCCTGCTCAAAACTGAGGAGGTCCCCCACGCCTTTGACGGGCTGCGCATGAACAGGATGTGCATGATGGTGCAGCTTGTCTTCCACGCCGGAACGTCCCTCTATGCCAATCCCGGTTCAACGTTTTAGCATCATCACATGGCTTCTTCGTCTCTCGATCCCTTCCGCCTTGCCTTCACGGATCCCTCCTGGGACGATCTGCGGATCTTTCTCGCCGTGGTGGCTCATGGATCGATGAACAGCGCCGCCAAGGCGCTGGGCCAAAGCCAGCCGACGGTTGCGCGGCGCATCAAGATGCTGGAGGAGACCGTAGGCCTCTCCCTGTTTCAGCGCGGCCCTAACAACCTCGAACTCACTGAAGCAGGACAAGCCATCCTTGAGGCAGCCA
>JALYFY010000312.1 GCA_030777385.1 Pseudomonadota bacterium
GGACAAGCCCTCGGCCGGCAGCCGCCCTTCGCGCAGCCGCTCGCAGGTCTTTTCGAAGCGGGAGGCTCCAAAGCAGGCGTCAAGCAGCGCCTCGCGCGCCTCGACATCGCGGTGGAACTCGTCACGAATCTGAATCACGGCCGTGGCCCTCCCGGGAACGCATGGGAAGCGACAGCCCTCGCACCAACTCACCGAGCCGGCCGTCCGGGACCTGGGGTTTTCGAGGTAATGGCTCTCCCCGCGTGCGGGGAGAGGAGGCGGCCGTCAGATGACGTGCGTCTTCAGCGGCGGGAAGCCGTTGAACGCCACCGCCGAGTAGGTGGTCGTGTAGGCGCCCGTGCCTTCGATCAGCACCTTGTCGCCGATCTCGAGACTGATCGGGAGCATGTAGGGCTCCTTCTCGTAGAGCACGTCGGCCGAGTCGCAGGTCGGCCCTGCGATGATCGAGCGCGCAAGCGGCGCGCCGTCGCGCGGCGTGCGGATCGCGTAGCGGATCGACTCGTCCATCGTCTCGGCGAGGCCGCCGAACTTGCCGATGTCGAGATAGACCCAGCGCACCTCGTCCTCGTCCTGGCTCTTCTACGAGACGAGAACAACCTCGGCCTCGATGATGCCTGCATTGCCGACCATGCCGCGGCCCGGCTCGATGATCGTCTCCGGGATGCGGTTGCCGAAGTGCTTCGACAGCGCCCGGAAGATCGATTCGCCATAGGCTTCGACCATCGGAACCGTCTTCAGGTACTTCGTCGGGAAACCGCCGCCGAGGTTGACCATCGACAGGTGGATGCCGCGATCGGCGCATTCCCGGAAGATCGTGGACGCAGAGCCGAGGGCCTGATCCCACGCTTCCGTGTTGCGCTGCTGCGAGCCGACATGGAACGAGACGCCATAGGCCTCAAGCCCATTCCGGTGCGCATGCTCAAGCACGTCAACAGCCATCTCCGGCACGCAGCCGAACTTGCGCGAGAGCGGCCACTCGGCGCCGGCGCCGTCGCACAGAATGCGGCAGAACACCTTCACCTCATCGGACGCAACGCCAGCCGTCACGGCAGCGCGCGCCACCTTCTCGACCTCGGCCTCGCAGTCGACCGCATAGAGGCGCACGCCGAGCTCGAGGGCGCGAGCGATGTCGCGCTCCTTCTTGATCGTGTTGCCGAAGGAGATGCGGTCAGGGGTTGCGCCGGCATCCAGCGCGAGCTGGATCTCGACCACGGACGCCGTGTCGAAGCACGAGCCGAGCTCGGCCAGGAGCTTGAGCACCTGCGGATCCGGGTTCGCCTTCACGGCGTAGAACACACGCGTGTCGGGGAGCGCACGGGCAAACTTGGAGTAGTTGTCGCGCACCACGTCGAGGTCGACGACCACGCACGGGCCATCCTCACGTCGGTTGCGCAGAAATTCACGGATGCGCTGAGTCATGGCGCTCTCCCCACCAAAGGTTCAATGGAGGCTTTCCGGCCTCCGGATTGAAATTCAGACGGTCAGAGCTCTTATCGAGCGCTTTTGCCGTCCGGCGTCAGCGAGGAAAGATCTCATCCCGCTTCGTGCGATGGAGACACGAGAAGCGTGATGGGCTCTTCACCCGACGATGCTGCCTTGGATTGGATGGGGATACTCCATCCGCACGCCTGGCAATGATAAACAAGCCTCTTCGGTGTTGACCTTTGGAGGGCCAACGAGACCAAAAAAGCCCGTTCGTCGTTGCTTTAAGTCGCGTCCCCCGTTGAGAACGAGGTGCGCCGGTTTTCGCCTCCGGCTGCCGGTTAGGGGTATCGAGAGCTAGAGCGCTCTCGGGCGGCTGTCCGGCCTCTTGTCCGGATGCCCACCAACCGACACACGACCACAGGCACGTGCGAAATTGGGCAAGGCTGAGATAAGGTTATTCGCCCCGGATCACAAGAGTTTTTAGACCCCTTCGGAGGATTTTTTTAACCCTGCCGGGACCTGTGTCTTGCGAGCATCACCGTTCAGCCTCCATTAAGCGGCACAGGTACACGGGAAGAGGCTCAGGCCCATATTCCAAGGCCTGATGCTTGGCCTTTTTCACCTAACGAGAACAGCTCCATCGCCATGACGCACCTGTCCCGCCGAACCCTCCTGCAAAGCCTGCTCGCAGCCACAGCTCTGCCGGCCTGGAGCCGGCAGAGCTTGGCCCAGCAGAATGGGAATGGAGCGCCGGCGCCGAACCCGTTCCGTTACGAGGATGTGGTCCGCCGGGCGCGCGAGCTGTCCACGGCACCCTTCGAGGCTCCTCCGGCGCAGCTGCCCGAGCCCTTGAACCGGCTCAGCTTCGACGATTACCGGGATATCCGCTTCCGCCCCGACCGGGCCCTGCTCGCCTCAGGCAACGGTCCGTTCCGGATGCAGCTCTTCCATCTCGGCTTCCTGTACCAGCGTCCGGTGACGGTGAACGTGCTGCGCGATGGCGTGCCCAACCCGGTGCCCTATCAACGGGAGCTGTTCGATTACGGCCGCAACAAGATCGAGCGCCCCCTGCCGGTCAATCTGGGCTTTGCGGGCTTTCGCCTCCATTACCCCCTGAACGACCCGAAGGTTCTCGACGAGCTGATCGTCTTCCTCGGCGCAAGCTATTTCCGGTTCCTTGGAATGGACCAGAAATACGGCATCTCCGCCCGGGGCTTGGCGATCAATGTGGAGGATGGTGATGCGGAGGAGTTTCCGCACTTCCGCGAGTTCTGGATCGAGATGCCCAAGCCGAACGACGAGCGGGCCGTCATCCATGCCCTGCTCGACAGCCCTTCCGTGGCAGGCGCCTACCGGTTCGAGGTTTATCCGTCGAAGGAGACCACCGTCGACGTCACGGCGACCCTGTTCCCGCGTCAGACCATCGCCAATGTGGGCCTGGCGCCGCTTACCTCCATGTACTTCGAGGGGGAGAACGACCGCAAGCCAACCGACGACTTCCGCCTCGAGCTGCACGATTCGGACGGCTTGCTCATCCAATCGGGCGCAGGCGAGTGGATCTGGCGCCCTTTACGCAACCCGGCGCGCAAGACGATCTCGTCCTTCAGCGACAACAACCCGCGCGGCTTCGGCCTGATGCAGCGCGACCGGGTCTTCGAGAACTACCAGGACCTTGAAGCCCACTACCACCTGCGCCCGGGCTACTGGGTCGAGC
>JALYFY010000313.1 GCA_030777385.1 Pseudomonadota bacterium
ATGATGCGGGCCTTGGCCGAGCGTCACGAGGGCCTGCTCCCGCTCGACACGGTGGAGGGCATCTGGCGGGTGATCATCGGCACCTTCACCTATGTTCAGTCCGCCTATGCGGTCCATGCCGATATCTCCGGCGGCGATGCCCCCATGCGCGACTCGGCCCGGTTCCATTTCGGCTTTACGGTGCCTTACGTCACGCATCCGAGCGCAGCGGCGGTGATCGAGGCGGTGGCCGCCTCCCGGGGCGATCTCGGGGTCTTCCGGCTCGATCAGGGCGCAACCAGCGGCGCCTGGTGGCGCACGCTCGCCGACAGGGACCGCCCGAAGATCATTGCGCGCCTGCCTTTCATCGAGCGGCCCGATCATCCGGCCGGCACGCCGGTCTTCGTGATCTCCAAGCCCCTGGTGGATGCGGCGGTGCGGGACGTGGTGCTCTATGCCGCCCAGTTCGAGCGCTGGCACAGGGGCGCCAACGAAGCCCTGATCCGCCTTGGCGGCGAGGTGGTGGCGAGCGCGGCCGATACGAACGGCCTCTCCGAGCTCATCGCCGTGCCGGGCACCGTCGAGCCCGCGCAGCTGCACCAGACCCTGACCAAAGCGGGTGCAAGCCTGGCGCAGCTCGCCGAGATCGGCAGCCATGCCGAACGTTTCCGCGTGAAATAAACCTCAGGCTGCGCTAGACGCCTTTTGCAAACCCGTTCGTTCATCAGGAACCATCCATGTCCGCTCGTCCCCAACCCCGTCCCGGCGTGATGCAGATCGAGGCCTATGTGCCCGGCAAGAGCTCGGCCGCAGGGGTGGCGAAGATCTACAAGCTCTCCTCGAACGAGACGCCGCTGGGCCCCTCGCCGAAGGCGGCGGAGGCGGTTCGAGCCTTCGACCACCTGGAGCTTTATCCGGACGGCGCCGCCACGAAGCTCCGCGAGGCGATCGCGGCCAAGTACGGCCTCGATGCGAACCGGATCATCTGCGGCTCGGGCTCGGACGAGCTCCTGTCCCTGATCACGAATGCTTACGTGGGACCGGGCGACGAGGGCATCTTCACCGAGCACGGTTTTCTCGTGTACCGCATCGCCATCCTGGCGGCCGGCGGCTTGCCCGTCGTGGCGCCGGAAAGGGATTACCGCACGGATGTGGATGCCATCCTCGAGCGGGTCACGGACAAGACCAGGATCGTCTTCCTCGCCAACCCCAACAACCCGACCGGCACCTACATTCCCTTCGACGAGGTAAAGCGCCTGCATGCGGGCTTGCCGTCCCACGTGGTGCTGGTGCTCGATGCGGCCTATGCGGAGTATGTGCGGCGCAACGACTACGAGGCGGGGCTGGAGCTTGTGGCCACGTCCGAGAACGTGGTTATGACCCGCACCTTCTCGAAGATCTACGGTCTTGCCAACATGCGGTTGGGCTGGATGGTGGCGCCTCCCCACATCGTCGATGCGGTCAACCGCATTCGCGGACCGTTCAACATCAACGGCCCGGCCATGGCGGCCGGCATCGCGGCGATCCAGGATGAAGCGCATGTGGCGAGGGCCGTCGAGCACAACGAGCGCTGGGCTGCCTGGCTCACCCGTGAGATCGAGGCGCTCGGCCTGAAGGTGACGCCGAGCGTCGGCAATTTCCTGATGATCCATTTTCCGGAGGATGCCGGCCGCACGGCCAAGGACGCGGACGCGTTCCTGTCCGGCCGCGGCCTGATCCTGCGCCGCATCGACGCCTACGGCCTGCCGCATGCCCTGCGCCTGACGGTCGGCGACGAGGAGGCGAACGGCCTTGTCGTCGCAGCATTGCGCGATTTCCTGAACGGCAAGAACAATGCCTGAGCGTCTCGGTCCTCCGCTCGATGCGCCGCTCTTCGAGCGCATCACGCTCATCGGCCTCGGGCTGATCGGCTCGTCGATTGCGCGCGCCGCGCGGCACATGAACCTTGCGCGCACCATCGTTGCCGTCGATGCCAGCGAGGCGGTGGTTGCGCGGGTGCGGGATCTCGGCATTGCGGACGAGGCGACCACGGATCCTGCGACCGGCGTGAAGGATGCAGATCTCGTGATCCTTTGCGTGCCGGTGGGCGTGTGCGGCAAGGTGGCCGAGGCCATGAGGTCAGGTCTCAAGGCCGGCTGCATCGTGTCGGATGTGGGCTCGGTGAAGTCTTCCGTCGTAGCTCAGGTGCAGCCGCACCTGCCGGAGGGCGTGGGGTTCGTGCCGGCCCATCCGGTGGCAGGAACCGAGCATTCCGGCCCCGATGCGGGCTTTGCCACGCTCTTCCATAACCGCTGGTGCATTCTCACCCCGCCGGAGGAGACCGAGGAGGCGGCCGTCGAGCGCGTGCGCGCCTTCTGGACCGCCATGGGGTCCAATGTGGAGATCATGACGGCGCAGCACCACGATCTCGTGCTTGCCATCACCAGCCACGTGCCGCATCTCATCGCCTACAACATCGTCGGCACGGCGGCTGATCTGGAAACCGTCACGCAGGGCGAGGTGATCAAGTTCTCCGCCGGCGGCTTTCGCGATTTCACCCGCATCGCGGCCTCCGACCCCACCATGTGGCGCGACGTGTTCCTGCACAACCGGGAAGCGGTGCTGGAGATGCTCGGCCGCCTCAACGAGGACATCGCGCTGCTCGCTCGGGCCATCCGCTGGGGCGAGGGCGACAAGCTGTTCGATCTCTTCACCCGCACCCGCGCCATCCGCCGCGGCATCATCTCATCGGGCCAGGAAACGCCGGAGCCCGATTTCGGCCGTCGGCGCGAGGACAAGGCATAAGCGGGCGCAGCTGGTCATCCCCGGCGGCCACAGGCCGCGAAGGGGATCCACTTGCACCCTCAGCGCTATGGATTCCCTTCCCCTCCGCTTTCGCTCCGGCCGGGAATGACATTGAGGTTGACGCTCCGGTGTCATCCCCGGCGCACGAAGTGCGGGAAGGGGATCCACGATCAAGCGCACCGCTATTGATTCCCTTCCCCTGCGATGGCTGCGCCATCTTCGGCCGGGAATGACACGCTTGCATCCTCTCCATGTCATGGCCGTCCCCAGACTTGATCCGGAATCAGTCCCGGCCATCTCGATGCAAAGAAGCGCTGCGGCTGACCGATCAGGATCACCGGCACAAGGCCGGTGATGACGTGGCGGGACCGTCCTAGTAGAGCGGCTGCAGCTTCACGTTGGGGATCACGAAGGGTCCCATGGCCAGGAAGCCGTTCTCCAGGCGCAGGGGTGGCAGGGACGCCAGCTGCGGCTTGGCGTTCGGTTGGGCCGGCGCGGCGCGGCCCTGCCCCAGGAGCATGCCCAGAAGGTTGCCGCCGAGCCTGCCGCCCGTCAGGTTGCCGAGCAGGCCGTCGAGCCCGGCGGCCGACAGGTTGAGCTGGCCTGCGGGGCGGTGCTGCTCGTCGATGCTCAGGCTGCCCTTGGCCTCGATCTGCCGCGAGCCCTTGGTGGCCGCCAGCATCAGGATGTCGAGCTTGCCGCCCGCCTTGCGCCAGAGCTCCATCTCCTCGGCAACGGTGCCGCCCTTGAAGCCGTCGGAACGGGTCACGGTGACGTCCGCGTTCAGGTTGGCGGGCTCCCCGCCGCCGATCAGGGCGTCAAGCAGGGGAATCTGGGCCTCCGTCACAACGGCTGCCACGTCACGGGCCTGCTCGCCGGTCCTGGATGGATTGGGCCGAACGTGAAGCTCCAGGCGCTTGCCGGAGCCTGCGATCTCGCCGGCGCCGACGCCTGTGACCGTCACCTTGGGCGCGGTGGCTGCAAGCGACAGCCGCTGCAAACCGCCCGGCGTGGCATTGAGGCTGGCCTGCAGGAGATCCCACGTTCCCTGCACCGTCACGGTCCCGTCGGTCACGCGTAGGGGGCCTGCCACCTCGGTGATGATGCGGCGGGGCTGATACACCTGAGCGACAGCCTCGGTGCGCCCGAAGGAGGCGGTCACCGCGCCCTGCTTCAGGGCGAGGGAATTGCAGACGATCTCGATGCGGAACGGGTAGCCCGCGATGGTGCGGTCTCCGCAGGTCCATTGCCGTCCGCCTCTCGCCTCTGCGGCCAGCCAGCCGTCGAGGGCTTCCGACGCGCGGTTGCGGATCACGAACCAGGCGATGCTCCAGGCGATGGCGAGAAGAAGCAGCAGAACGAAGGGCGTGTAGAGCCAGAAACGGCTGCGGCGAACATGTCCCCCCGGGGCGGCCTGATCCATGCGCGATCTCCTGTGGTGCGGTGGTTGGTACCCTTAGAGCATTTTTCGGCGAAGTGGATCCGGTTCGCCGCCAAAAAATGCGGCAAACAAAAGACGAGAGCTGATTCCACATAAGTGAAATCAGCTCTCGCGCCTCGTGCGCAAATGTGGGGTCCACATTTGCGCGAGAACGACGGATCATCAAAAACAATGCGTCGAACCAACCCCAAAAGGGATGCTCGAGTTCAGGTCCGATGCTATAGGCCCGAAGCAGACAAGGTTCGGGCATCGGTGACATGAAGGACGCCTCGGAGGAACTGTGGGTTTTCGGCTACGGCTCGCTCATGTGGCGGCCGGGGTTCTCCTATCTCGAGCGTGCTCATGCCCACCTCTACGGCTATCACCGCTCGCTCTGCGTCTTCTCCCACGTGCATCGGGGAACGCCGGAGCATCCGGGGCTCGTGCTGGGGCTCGACCGGGGCGGGCGCTGCCACGGCGTCGCTTTTCGCGTGGCGCCCGAGGAGGAGAGGGCCACAATCCACTATCTGCGCGAGCGCGAGCAGGTCACTGCCGTCTATCTGGAGCGCCGGCTGCCCGTGCGGCTTTCCGACGGCCGCAGGGTCCGAGCGCTGGCCTATGTGGTCGACCGCTACCACCGGCAATATGCGGGCCGTTTGTCCTTCGAGGAGGTGCTTCGCTTCGTGCGTCAGGGACAGGGCGTGTCCGGGCGCAACCCGGATTACGTCCGCTCGACCTATGAGCATCTCATCGGGATGAACGTCGTCGATCCGCTTTTGCACAAGATCGTGGATGCGATGGATCAGGAGGCTTGAGTTTCGTCCTCGCGCAGATCCTCGAAGATCGCGCGGCGGTCGGCGTCCGTTTCGGCCAGCCGGTGGATGTGCAGCTCGGTGGCGCCCCGTTCCTGCACCTTCGTCAGCCAGCGCATGCGCGTCTGCTCGGCAGGCTCGGCCGCCGCCATGGCGGCATCGATGATCAGGCCGGTTCCGGTTCGATCCCGCTTCACGGCCAGGATCACGGCGTCGGTCACCTCCAGGAGCTCCGTCTCGTTGAGCGGATGCACGCCGACGATGTAGCGGCGTCCCGACCGGCCGCGCCAGGAGCTCAAGGTGGAAGAGGAGCGAAGCCCTGCGGTCGCCCGTAGCCTTTCCTCGCGCACGCCAGCCCTCCGCATTCGGTCGTTGCGGAGATCCCGCATGGCCGCATTCCAGGATATGGTTCGTTTGTTCGCCATATGTTCTTATATGTAAGAACGGCCACGTGAGTCGTCAAGGCAGCAGAAAGCTTGGCCGGGCTTGGGTTTGAGGGTTTTGTCATCTCCGGCGCACGAAGTGCGGGAAAGGTCTCCATACCGTGGAGCGTGCGGGTGGATTCCCTTCCCCTGCGATGGCTTTCGCCATCTCGGCC
>JALYFY010000314.1 GCA_030777385.1 Pseudomonadota bacterium
GGATGAAGCGCCAGGGGGCAAGCTTCCCATGGTCTGGCACACGGGAGGCGACCTTCAGGAGGGTTTCGATCTCCTGCTCGCTCGGACCCGGGCCGCCCAGCCAGCGCGGAGGAACGGAACGGCGCTGTTGGAGGCGGGAAAGGCTTTCATTCATGGGATCTTCATCCAGCTTGAATAATGTGAAACAATGAAAGTGGATGCTCACGAAGGCAGCAGACAGGCAAAGCACCAGCTTGCCATCGTCTCGCCGTCTTACTGCGCTTGAGGGAGCGCGAGCGTCTTAAGGCAGAGCCGCTGACACACAAGAAACAGCAGCGGATGTATAGGGGGACTGCGGTCAGACGCCAAGCAGGTTTCAACCCGTGGCGAAACGAGCGGCCTGCATTGGGCAGGCCGACGGGGCAATCCACAGGCTGGTTCTTTGGCAAGGTGCCGCTTTAAAGCAATGCGTACATCCTTCTTCAGTTCAGATGGCTCCGATCCATCGGCAGCCCCGCCAAGGCAGCAGGCGCTCCTTGCCTTTGCGCTCATTCTCGCAGCCTGGGCCCTGGCAGCGGCCGTATGGCCCCTGACGGGGACGGTCGTTCCCTGGGACTCCAAGAACCATTTCTACCCAACCTTTCGCTATCTCGGGGCAGCCCTCGCCCATGGCGAGCTTCCCTTATGGAATCCCTACCATTTCGGCGGCCACCCATCGGCGGCCGATCCTCAGTCCCTGCTGTTCACTCCGACCATGCTGCTGTTCGGATGGCTGATCCCTGAGCCGTCCATGCAGGTCTTCGATGCGGTGGTTTTTGCCCATTTCCTCCCCGGCGCCCTGGCTTTCGTGCCCCTCTTCCGCAGGCGAGGCTGGCATTCGGCAGGAGCCGTGGCAGCAGCCCTGGTCTTCATGCTCGGCGGATCCGCAACGGCCCGGCTTCAACATACGGGGATGATCTTCAGCTACGGCTTCTTTCCCCTCGCCTTCTGGCTCCTTGAGGAGGCGCTCGATCGCCGGTCGTATCTTTATGGTGCCCTCTTCGCTGTCAGCGCCGCCATGATGGTGATCGGACGCGACCAGGTGGCCTTCCTCTGCGCCCTGACCCTGATCGGAGTTGCCGTTCATCGCATCTGGGCCGCTCCGCAGCCCCTGTCATACCTCAAGTCGCGCCTGGGCCTTCTGGTTTCGATGGGGGCGATCGGCGCAGGGCTTCTGGCGGTGCCGGTCATCCTGACCATGCAGTTCCTCGCCACCTCGACGCGGCCATCCTTCGGCTATGGCGTTGCGGCCATGGGTTCCCTGCCCCCGGAAAGCCTGGCGACCATCCTGTTCGGGAATATCTTCGGATCCCTTCGCTGGACCTACGACTACTGGGGTCCCGACTGGCACAGCCTGTCCGAAGGCACCTGGACCGACAGGGCCACCAACTACCTGTTCGTCGGAACGATCCCCGCTCTCTTCCTGATCTGGCACGGCATTGCCGGCGGCCGCCTTTTTGCCCGCGAGTTCCGGTTCTTTCTCGTGGTGGGCGTTGTCGCCGTGCTTTATGCCCTCGGGCGCTATACGCCCGGCTTCGAGATCATCTTCGATCATATGCCGGGCGTGAACCTCTATCGCAGGCCTGCGGACGCGACTTTCCTCATCAACATCGCCCTGGCCTTTGCGGCAGGCTACCTGGTGCATCGCTATGCAACCGAAGGGATGCCGCAGTGGAGCCGGGCCTCCCTTGGGCGCCTCTGGGTGTTCCTGCCTGTGCTGGCGGTGGGCCTCGTCATCACGGCCATTGCCAGCGCACTGGCCTTTGCCGTCAAGGGCGGCCATGTCTCGGCCGCTCTGACCGAGATCGGCATCGGCCTTGCAGCCGCGGCTTTGGCCATGGCACTGATCGCGAAGACGAGCGGCCTGCCCCGTTGGCGGGGAGCCTTAGCCCTCGTGCTGGTCACCTTGACGGGCGCGGAGCTGATCGGCCGCCATGCGGCCTCTGCCCTCAACGCGGAGCCTGCCGAGCGCTATACGGTCTTCACGAAGCTTCCTCCTGAGCAGCTTCAGGGCCTGCAGATCCTTAAGCGGGAACTCGCCGAGCGTAACGCCAGGGGCGAATACCCCCGCGTTGAGATCCTTGGGTTGAAAGGCGCCTGGCAGAATGCCTCCATGGTTCTTGGGATCGAGGACATCATCGGCTACAACCCCCTGCGCCTAGCCGATTACGAGCGAGCCATCGGCCCGGGAGAGAACGCGGAGGATCCCAATCTGCGCCGCTTCCCGACCAGCTTCCGCGGTTACGAGTGTGAGCTCGCGAGCCTTCTCGGGCTCGACTACATCGTTCTCGACCGCCCCGTGGAGAAACTCCCCCGCCACTTCCCCCGCCTGACCGATGCCGAGGTTGTCTATGGAACGGGCCGGATGTGGATCTATCGGCTGAACGTCTCCGGTCCACGGGCCTACGTGGCGCAGCATGTCAGTCCGATCGACTCCGAGGCGGTGCTCGGCCAAGAGGAACTGCCCGAGTTCAACCGCGAGACGGAAGCCCTCATAGACCATGAGAGCCTTCCCCTGCTCAAGGCAAGCTATACCCCAGCTGCGCCCGGCTCAGCCAAGGCCAAGGGTGAGGCACGCATCGTCAGTTATCAGAGAAACTCGGTCACGCTTGAGGTCGAGAGC
>JALYFY010000315.1 GCA_030777385.1 Pseudomonadota bacterium
GATCGACGGGCAGCGCATCGACCAGTTCCTGCCCCTCTCCCTGGTTCGCGCCCGGCTTGCCGCCCGCTATACCCTGGAGGACCTCGACGACCGCACCGGAGGCCCGGCGCGCTATGTACGGGTGAGAGAGACCGGCGGACGGCTCGGCTTCATTACGCCCATGACCCACAATTTCTGCGAAAGCTGCAACCGGGTGCGCCTGACCTGCACGGGCCAGCTCTTCATGTGCTTGGGGCAGGAGGATGCCGCGGACCTGCGGGCGCCGGTGCGGGCTTCCGAGAACAATACGCCGCTCGAGCAGGCGATCACGGACGCAATTGCCCGCAAGCCCAAAGGACACGACTTCATCATTGACCGGCGCCACGCCCGCCCGGCGCTGAGCCGCCATATGAGCGTCACAGGGGGATAGGCGCTTTTCCATGAGTACAGGAGTTTCGATTTTCGGGCGGAGGCTGGCACTGCTTGTCGGCCTGTTGATGGCGTTCAGCAGTCACGCAACCCTCGCGCAGAATGCCGCACCTGCATCGAAACCTGCGATCCGTGTTGCCGTGGAGGGGGCCTACCCGCCCTTCAACTTCATCGATGCCAACAACGAGCTGCAGGGCTTCGAAGTCGATCTTCTCAAGCGTCTCTGCGAGGTCATGAACGCCGAGTGCGAACTCGTGCAGCACGAATGGGACGGGATCATCAAAGGGCTGGTGAACCGCGAGTACGATGCGATCATGTCGTCCCTGGAGATCACCGAACGGCGCCAGAGGAGGATCGCTTTCTCCGATCCTTATTACCGGATACCGGCGGTTTTCATCGGCTCCAAGGATGTGCCGTCCGGTGAAGTCTCGCCTGCTGCGCTTGCGGGCAAGAAGATCGGCACCATCGAGCGCAGCGACCACGAAATCTACCTCAAGACCTTCTACACAGATTCCGAGGTCATTCTCTATGCCAAGGCAGACGAGGCCAATCTCGACCTGCTGGTCGGGCGCGTGGATGCGGTGTTTGCCGACGAGCTGCTTCTCTCCAAATTCCTGGAGAGTCGCGAGGGAGGCTGCTGCCATATTCTCGGGCACGCTCCGGCGGAGCCGGCCTATCGGCGCGAGGCTTACGGCATCGGCCTGCGCAAGGAGGATGAGGGTCTGCGAGAGGGACTCAACCGCGCCATCGCGCAGGTGAAGGCCGATGGAACCTACGACCTGATCCGCGCCAAGTATTTTTCCTTCGACACCAAGTAGACTTGTTTGACCCCGGCATCCTCTCTTCCTAGAACGAGAGGCGAATTCAGGGAGCGGACGATGGCGAAGGTTGCTTTTCTCGGTCTTGGCGTGATGGGCTATCCCATGGCGCGACACCTCAAGGCGAAGGGCCACGAGGTGACGGTCTATAACCGCACGGCCTCCAAAGCGGATCAGTGGGCCTCGGAGCATGGCGGGCGCTCTGCCAAGACCCCGCGAGAGGCCGCCGAGGGCCAGGAGATCGTGTTCGCCTGCGTCGGCAACGACGACGATCTGCGGCAGGTGACGCTGGGGACAGACGGGGCCTTCCACGGGATGGGCGCCGACGCGATCTTCGTCGACCACACCACCGCCTCGGCGGAAGTGGCCCGCGAGCTCGACGCGGCGGCGCGCGAGAAGGGCTTTTCCTTCATCGACGCCCCTGTTTCAGGCGGTCAGGCCGGCGCGGAGAACGGCGTGCTCACCGTCATGTGTGGCGGCGATCCGGAGGTTTACGCTAGGGCGGAGCCCGCGATCATGAGCTTTGCCCGCGCCTCTCGCCTCATGGGCCCGGCCGGCTCAGGCCAGCTCACCAAGATGATCAACCAGATCTGCATCGCGGGCCTCGTGCAGGGCCTTGCGGAAGGCATTCACTTCGGCAAGAAGGCCGGCCTCGACATCGAGGCGGTGCTCGAAGTGATCTCCAAGGGTGCGGCAGGCTCCTGGCAGATGGAGAACCGCGGCAAAACCATGAACCAGGGCAAGTTCGATTTCGGCTTCGCCGTCGACTGGATGCGCAAGGACCTGTCCATC
>JALYFY010000316.1 GCA_030777385.1 Pseudomonadota bacterium
TGCCCCTCTCCCAATCGGGAGAGGGGAGGCTCTGTAGCCGCCTCGTGCCCCCTGAATAAGGCGCAGAGCTCCGACTTTGCGCACCCATCCGGCTGCTGCCGCGGCTGCCCCTCGCCGCAAGGGAGAGGGAGAAGCGGCGCGCCTCACCGGAACAGGCTCCCGCCATCGAGGCCCGGCTCGCCCTGCTGCGGCATGCGGATGATGAAGTCGTTGCCGGGCATGTGCGGAAAGCCGCGGAAATTGGCGACGTTCCTGAACTTCGCCCGGCAGACCGCATGGGTCTTGTCGCAGCCGGCGGTGACCAGAAACGCATCGCCCACCTGGATGGCCTGCGGCGCGCGCTGCCAGAGGTCGAACTCGTCCGTGCCGTTGATCGCGCGGTGCACCTTGATCTCGACGGAGACGCCGCTGTTGCTGCCGCTCGTCCAGGTGAGCCTGCCGCCCGTGCACCATCCGTCGGCAAAGCCTACGCCCGATGCCGCGATGCTCAGGTGTCCATCGGTTCGGGTGACGGTGCCCGCATCGGAGTAGGCTGACGCAGCAAGGTTGACGCCGCAGGCCGCATCGCCCAGATCCGCCGAGCATGTGGCGCGAAACAGGCGGCCGCGCTCCTCGTCGTAGCGGTGCATGAGGCCCCGCACCTCGGCCACGAAGCCGCCATCGGCGCGGCGGATCTCGCCGATGGTGCCGATGTCGAGAAGCAGCCGCTCCTCCACGTTGCTCCAGTTGACGAGCCAGGTTTCCACGCTCGCATCGTCGTAAAGCCCCGAGGAAATATCGTCCTCGGTGAGACCTGCGGACACGAGCGCGCCGGACACCTCACCGCCGCCCACCGCGAAACCGATCTCGGCGGTCGCTTCTGCTGCTTCCAGCCCGGAGCGCGCCGCGTAAGCGGTGCCGCTGACCACGAGATCGCGGTCGTGATCGGTGAAGCCGAAGGTCCCGCCGTCGCGGCGGATGAGCTTCCAGCAATGGCAAACGGTCGTGGCCCCGTCCGCCAAATGGGCGGCGAGGTTTGCAGGGATTATGCGCATCAAGTCACCTTGAATGTGATGTGGGTCGGCGCCTCTGTCATCCCGCGAAGGCGGGGATCCATAAACACGAGGTCGCAGGAAGAGGCGATCGGCGTCACGCGCTTTTCAGCAGCGTCAGCGGTGATGGATTCCGGGCTCCGCTGACACGGCCTTGGCATGACGGTGGGGTTGTCGTTCCCGGCCTTGAGAGGGCGACAGCCATTGCAGGGCAAGGGGCTCCATAGCTCAGCGCGTGTCGGTGGATCCCCTTCCCTCGCTACGCTCGCCGGGGATGACAACGTGGCATGCACCTCCCTGTCATTGCCGGCCGTAGCGCAGCGGAGGGGAAGGGAATCCATCGCTCCACGCATCAAGAGTGGATCCCCTTCCCGGTCCTGCGGACCGCCGGGGGTGACAGGGGCTGTCTAAGGAACGATCTCGATCAGCGGGATCTGCGGTATGCCGCCGGCGTCGAAGGTGGAGAGGTCGATGTCGAGCTCGTCCGTGTCGAAGCGCACCGGAACGTCGAAGGCGAAGCCTGCGGTGATGACGGCACCCGAAGGGGGAGCGGCCGTGAAGGTTACGATCCCGGTGGCGGGATCGCAGTTGAAACCGGAGCCCACCGTCTGCTCGACCCCGTTGAGGGCGACCCGCACCGTTCCGCCCACGGGCTTGGCGATGGCGCGGCTGTAGGGCGCGAAGGACGAGCCGTAGGCTTTCACCAGCTGGAAATTGCGCTCCGCACCGGTGCCGGTGCCGATGCGCTGGTCGAGCGGCGTCGGCTCCTTGGAGGGCGGGCCGGAGCGCCAGTCGGTGCGGTCGCGGAAGCGGAAGCCGTAGAGCCGGCCCCGCCGCTCCTCGAAGAAGGCGATCACCGCATGCAGCGCATCGACGGTGCGGACGCCCAGGCCCGCGTCAAAGCGGCGGCGGGACCCGGCCCAGCGGCTGTTGCGGTGCTCCCGGCCGGAGGCGAGCGTGACGATATCGGTCCGCCGCACCGGCCCGCCCCGGCTGCCGAGGCTGATATCGAGGGGAAAGCGGACCTCGTGGAAGTCGGATGCCATGATCCATCCTTCGTGAACATGAAACGAAAAAAGCCGGGGTGGCGTTGTCGTGGCAACCACCCGCACGGCAAGGAGACCGCAGGCGATGAGCAATGCTCCCAACGATCTCGCGCAGGACTTTCCGGACAAGGTCGACCGGATTCATCAGCTCAAGACGAGCAACAATCGCTTCGCGCGGCTCTACGACGAGTACAACGAGCTGAACCGCACCATTCACCGGGTCGAGACCCGGGTG
The DNA here is from genome assembly GCA_030777385.1 of Pseudomonadota bacterium. Classification (GTDB taxonomy): domain Bacteria; phylum Pseudomonadota; class Alphaproteobacteria; order Rhizobiales; family Beijerinckiaceae; genus Microvirga. Next base: position 2,313 of record JALYFY010000316.1, read on the forward strand.
GAGCCGAAGCCCGAGGAGGTTGAGGACGAACTCAAGCGCCGCCGCCTGCAGATCAAGGACGAGATCATGACGATGCTCGACGGCCAGGACCCCTGACAGCCAGGACCCCTGACGGCCAGGACGCCTGACGGCGCCTACATCCCGCGCTGGCCCCGCGCGACGGCCCGGGCCAGTGCGGCCGAGACCTGCGCCTCGGAGCGGCGGAAGCTCTCAGCATCGGGGGTTGCGATGTTCACGGTCACGGAGACCGGCCGGCCTCCCCCGCCGCCCCGCACGCCGAGCCGCCCATCGGGGCCGCGCGCCAGGGGCATCACGGCCTCAGCCCCCTGCTCGCCCATGAGTCCAAGCCCGCGCCCGACAGGGAAGTAGGTTGGCGCGCCGATCACCCCGCCCTTGGCAAACGGCATGAGCATGCCCCGGGAGAGCACGCCGCCCTTGGCTAGGGCAGGACCGCCTGCGCCGAACAGGGAGCCCAGGAGAGACGACAGCCCGCTGCTCAGACCTTGGCCCGCGCCGGACAGATCGGGCCCCACCGGCAGCCCATTGCCGAGCAGGCCTGCCATCAGTGTTTGAAGGCCGCGGCTGAGTGCCATTTGTAGTGGAGCCGTGGCCGAGCGCAGCGCAAATTCTGTGAATGTCCTGCGCATATCTTTTAGAACGTTATCAAATTTCTTGCCTTCCGAGATGTTCTTCGCAAAAGCATTGGACAGGGATTCACCGAACCGTTCGGAGAGGCCGATGAGCGTGTTGAGCTGGCGAGTGCGATCTTTCTCTGTCTCGTCATTCGGATTTACGTTAGGTTGGCTACCAG
>JALYFY010000317.1 GCA_030777385.1 Pseudomonadota bacterium
CCGAAATACTGCGCGATGAAGATCGACGCGATGGCCGGATAGATCGCGCCGCAGCCGTCCATCTTCACGTTGGCGCCGAGGGGCACCGCGAAGCTCGCATAGCTCTGCGGCACGCCGAGCTTTTCCACCGCAACACGCAAGGACATCGGCAGAGTGGCAAGGCTCGACGAAGTGGCAAACGCCATCTGCATCGCCGGCGCCGCGCCGCGGAAGAAGCGGCCCACTTTCAGGCCATGCAGCTTCAAGAGGCCGCCATAGACCACGACGATGTGGAACAGGCAGGCGAGATACATGGCTGCGATGAACTTGCCGAGCGGCAGCAGCGAGGACAGGCCGTAGCGGCCGACCACCCAGGCAATGAGGCCGAAGGTGCCGATGGGCGTGAGCTGCAGCACCCACCGGGTGATGCGGAACACGAGCGCCGCGCCTTGATCGACGAGATTGCGGATGCCCGCCGTCTTCTCACCAAGCGAGACGAGCGCCGCACCGACGATGCCGGCGAAGAACAGCACCTGAAGCACGTTCGTGTCCGCCATCGCCTTGATCGGGTTCGTCGGCACGATGCCGATCAGCACCTCGAGCGGCGTCGGGATGGTGCGCGGCTTCACCTCGCCGAGCGGCAGGTTGGAGAGGCCGATCCCCGGATCGATCAGGTGGCCGAAGGCAATGCCCACAATCACGGCGATCGCCGATGTGGCGACGAACCAGAACAGGGTGCGCAGGCCGAGGCGCGCCACGTTGCCGGCCTCCGCCAGCTTCGCCACGCTGGACGTGATGGTGAAGAACACCAGCGGGATCACGATCATCCGCACCAGGTTCAGATAGATGTCGCCGAGGGGCTTGAACCAGACCGCAGCCTGCTCACCGGCAAGAACGCCTGCCAGGATGCCGAGGGCAAAGCCCACTGCGACCCGCTGCCAAAGCGGGCGATTAAACCACGAATATATCATGTGGATTGCCTTGTATTTACGTATAAAGATGGAAATATCTCAGTGAGCGGGGAAGCGCAAATGCCGCAGGCGCAACCCAGGGACCGGACTGCTGCATGAGACGCAGTGCCTCACAATGGCGTGTGGCTCGTTGTGGCCCTGGAACGCGGGGCCATCTGGGTTCTTGTTCAGCAGCAACGGAATATCCGAACGGCCTATGCTTTTGTTCTCAAGCCCTCATGCCCGAAATGCCGCCATGGCAGCCTGCCTCACGCTGGCAGGTGCCTTCGGGGCGATTGCGCAGCCTGCCCCTCCCCCGACGGCACCCGACACGAAGCTGATCGCGGAGATGGTCGCCCGCGCCGGGGAATTGCCGAATCTTCGCGCGCTCATCGTGTCCCACAACGGAACCGTCCTGGCTGAGCAGGCTTTTCAGGGCTCCAGGCTCGACCGTCCGACGAACATCAAGTCGGCCTCGAAGACCATCATGTCGGCCCTTGTGGGCATCGCCATCGAGCGCGGTGTCCTGCAGGGCGTGGATCAGCCCGTCGCGTCGATCCTGGCGCAGAGCATCCCGGCGGATGCCGACCCGCGGGTCCGCCAGATCACGGTCGGCCACCTGCTCTCCATGCGCGCGGGGCTGGAACGCACCTCAGGGCGCAACTACGGCGCTTGGATCGGCAGCGGCAACTGGGTTCGCTATGCCCTCTCCCGCCCCTTCGTGGATGAGCCCGGCGGGCGCATGCTCTATTCCACCGGCAGCACGCATCTTCTTTCGGCTGCGCTGACGCGGGCTTCCAAGCGCAGCACCCTGGAGCTTGCCCGCGAATGGCTCGGAGAGCCCCTCGACATCACCATTGCACCCTGGACCCGCGATCCGCAGGGGATCTATCTCGGGGGCAACGAGATGGCGCTCTCGCCCCGCGCGCTGCTGCGGTTCGGCGAGATGTACCGCCAGGGCGGCACGATCGACGGCAAGCGGGTGGTCTCGGAGAACTGGATCAAGGAATCCTGGACGCCGCGTACATCGTCGCCCTTCACCGGCGATGCTTACGGTTATGGCTGGTTCACGCGCAGCATGCGCGGGCACATGGCTCATTACGCCTGGGGCTTCGGCGGACAGATGCTCTACGTAATCCCGAGCCTGGGGCTGACGGTGGCGATGACCTCCGATGCGACGGAGCCCTCGCGGGAGGACAACTACATCGGCCAGCTTCACGCCCTCATGGCGGACGGCATCGTGCCGGCCTTTCTGCAGAAGCCGGAGGATCGGACCGGCAGCTTGGGATCGAACAATCCGCAGCCCCCCGGGAAACCGCTCTAGATACGGATCTCTCCGAAAAGGCTAGCCCGCTCCACTTACAATTTCTCGCCAGGCAATAGGCTGGCTTGCTTCACCCAAGCGGCGAACTGAGCCTCATCAAGCTGGTCGTTCTCGTGGATGTGGAAGTAGCGCACTTCCTTCTGCTTGGACTCGCCAGGCGGCACAGGACTGAGCGACGAGCCGCGAAAGAAAGCGACCTTGATGTATTTCGTGAAGCAATGGAGGCTGAGAAACCACCCCTCGCCTTCGAAGCCGTAGAATGGGGAGTTCCATTTGACGGCCTTGTGCACGCCGGGCACGGTGCGTGCGATGAGCGCATCGAGGCGGCGTCCGACATCGCGCTTCCAGCCTGGCATGGCGGCGATATAGGCCTGCACGGGCGCATCCCCATAGCCTTTCGCGATCTGCGGGTTGCCGCCCGAGAGAAGGACCGGCTTTGCCTCTGAGGTCTTTGCAACTTTTACCGTTTTCTTGGACGTTCTGTTGAGCGCAGGATCGTTCATTGGTTCACCCTTGGCGACGTGCTGGCGTGCTTCTTATTGCTGTTATTGGGTAAACAACACCTGATGACGCGGTGGCGAGGGCATTCAGCCCCATAGGGGGACAGCAGTCAGGCCGAGGATCACGGGAGTTACATATCAATGAAAAAGGCGGGCTTGAGAGCCCGCCTTCAACATGTCAGTCAGTTCTGACTTATCAGTTATCCAAAAAGCTTCTGAGCTTCCGGCTCCGCGAGGGGTGCTTGAGCTTCCTCAGCGCCTTCGCCTCGATCTGGCGGATGCGCTCGCGGGTGACCGAGAACTGCTGGCCGACCTCCTCGAGGGTGTGGTCGGTGTTCATGCCGATGCCGAAGCGCATGCGCAGCACGCGCTCCTCGCGCGGGGTCAACGATGCGAGAACGCGGGTCGTGGTCTCGCGAAGATTGCTCTGGATCGCCGCGTCGATGGGCAGGATCGCGTTCTTGTCCTCTATGAAGTCGCCGAGGTGCGAATCCTCCTCGTCGCCGATGGGTGTCTCGAGGGAGATCGGCTCCTTGGCGATCTTGAGCACCTTGCGCACCTTCTCCAGCGGCATGGCGAGCTTTTCGGCCAGCTCCTCCGGGGTCGGCTCGCGGCCGATCTCGTGCAGCATC
>JALYFY010000318.1 GCA_030777385.1 Pseudomonadota bacterium
GAGACCTCCTGCCCTTGGACGAGGCAGGCTGGTGCGATGTCCGCGGCCGCGAAATCGGCACTGTGTTTCAGGAGCCGATGACCTCCCTCAACCCTGTCATGCGGGTTGCGGACCAGATTGCCGAGACTTTTCGGGCCCACGGCTTGCACACGCCGTCCGAGCGCGAGAGCCGCGTTCTTGACCTGCTCGCCGAGGTGCACCTGCCGAACCCGGAGCTGATCGCCCGCGCCTATCCGCATGAGCTCTCCGGTGGGCAGCGTCAGCGGGTGATGATCGCCATGGCGCTGGCGCTCGAGCCGAAGCTCCTCATCGCCGACGAGCCGACGACGGCGCTCGACGTGACCACGCAGGCCCAGGTGCTGAAGCTGATCGACAACCTGCGCCGCAAGATGGGTACAGCGGTTCTGTTCATCACCCATGATTTCGGCGTGGTCGCCGAGATCGCGGATCGGGTCGCTGTGCTCCAGCACGGGGAACTCGTCGAGGAGGGAACGGTGGAGGAGGTGCTGACCCGGCCGCAGCACCCCTATACCAAGCGGCTTCTGGCCGCGGTGCCCTCGCTCAAACCTCCCGCCCCGAAGGCCCTTGAGGATCAACCCATCACCTTGAAGGTGGGCGCCCTGACCAAGTCCTATGGCGGGCGCGGCTTCTTCAGGAAGAGCCGCGAGGTCCAGGCGGCGGATGCGGTGAGCTTCAGCATCCGACGCGGCGAGACCCTGGGTCTTGTGGGCGAATCCGGCTCGGGCAAGTCCACGGTCGGGCGCTGCGTGCTGCGCCTGATCGAGCCGGACGGGGGCGTCATCGATATCGGGGATCTGCCCTTCAGCACCCTGTCGCAGCGCGATCTGCGGCCGCACCGGCGCCGGATCCAGATGGTCTTCCAGGACCCGTTCGCCTCCCTCAACCCGAGGCGAACCGTCGGGCGCATCATCTCCGAGGGGCCGATCACCCAAGGGGTTGACTCCGCCAAGGCCCTGGACGACGCCCGCATCCTGCTGGAGAAGGTCGGGCTCCCCGCCCAGGCCATCGACCGCTACCCGCATGAATTCTCCGGCGGGCAGCGCCAGCGCATCGGCATCGCCCGGGCGCTCGCCATGAGGCCGGACGTGCTGGTGGCGGATGAGGCCGTGTCGGCTCTCGACGTATCGGTGCAGGCCGACATCCTGAAGCTGATCCGGAGCCTGCAGGAGGAGCTGGGGCTTGCCATTCTGTTCATCACCCACGATCTGCGCGTTGCCGCCCAGATCTGCGACCGCGTAGCTGTTATGCAAAAAGGGCGGATTGTGGAAATGGCCGAAACCGCGCAACTCTTCGCCCATCCGCAGGACGCGTATACGCGCCAGCTCCTGGCTGCCGTGCCGGGCATGAACAAGATGATCTAGGGAGACGAAACCTGTGAACGATCAGGTCAGCGCGACGCCCGCGCCCAACATGGTTTTTCAGAATCTTATCGGCGGACAGGAGCGTCCGTCCTCCGACGGCATGATGCTTGACGTGCTGTCCCCGATCGACGGCTCGCTTCTCGCCAGGATCGCTGCCGGAACGGCCCAGGATATCGATGAGGCCGTGGGGGCTGCCCGCGCTGCGCTCGAGGGCGCCTGGGGCAAGCTGACGGCAACCGAGCGCGGACGCCTGCTCATGAAGCTGGCCTCAGCCGTCGAGGCCCGCGCGGACGAACTCGCCATCCTGGAGAGCCGCGACAACGGCAAGCCCCTGCGCCAATCCCGTGCCGACGCCATCGCGCTTGCCCGTTATTTCGAGTTCTACGGCAGCGCCGCCGACAAGCTGCACGGCGATGTCATTCCCTACCTCAACACCCACTTCATCGGCGTCGAGCGGGTGCCGCATGGGGTGACGGGGCACATCGTGCCTTGGAACTATCCGATGCAGATTTTCGGCCGCTCGGTGGGTGCTGCGCTAGCTGCCGGCAACGCAACGGTGGTGAAGCCCGCCGAAGACGCCTCTCTGACGATTCTTCGCGTATCAGCGCTCGCCCGCGAGGTCGGCTTTCCCGATGGTGCGCTCAATGTCGTGACCGGTCTCGGCCGCACGGCGGGCGCAGCGCTGGCCGGTCATCCCGGCATCGACTTTCTGTCCTTCACGGGCAGCCCTGAGACCGGCACTGCGGTTCAGACGGCGGCGGCGAAGAACCACGTGGGCGTAACCCTGGAGCTCGGCGGCAAGTCGGCCCAGGTGG
>JALYFY010000319.1 GCA_030777385.1 Pseudomonadota bacterium
GCCCTGACGTGGCGAAGGCCTTTACTCGGCTTCATTTCGATCATCTGCTCTTCACCGGCTCGACCCTGGTCGGCCGTCAGGTCATGCAGGCGGCGGCTGACAATCTGGTTCCGGTGACCCTGGAGCTCGGGGGCAAGTCCCCGGCTCTCGTGGCGCCTGATTACCCCATGGAGAAAGCAGCCGAGCGGATTGCGGTCGGCAAGCTCTTCAATGCCGGCCAGACCTGCATCGCACCCGATTACGTGCTCGTTCCCCGCGATAGGGAAGCCGGTTTCATCGCGGCCTTTCGCGATGCAGTCTCAAAGCTCTATCCGACGCTGGCGGACAATCCCGACTACACGGCCATCATCGATGAACGGCATTACGATCGCATCCGCCACCTGATCGCTGATGCTCAGGATCGCGGCGCATCGGTTCACGAGATCAACCCTGCCGGCGAGGCGCTGGATGCAGCACGGCGCAAGATCGCGCCTGTCGTGCTCACCGGCGTGTCGGAGCATGCGCTCGCCCTGAGGGAGGAAATCTTCGGCCCCGTGCTTCCCGTCGTGCCCTACGACGATCTCGACGCCGCGTGCCGCTTCATCAATGCCCGCCCGCATCCCTTGGCGCTTTATCTGTTCAGCCAGGACGGCAAGACCGTCGACCGGGTTCTCGAGCGAACCGTCTCCGGCGGCGTTGCGGTCAACGACACGCTGCTGCATTGCGTCCAGGAGGAGCTGCCCTTCGGCGGCATCGGGGCGAGCGGCATGGGGGCCTATCATGGCGAGGCGGGCTTCAGAACCTTCAGCCATGCCCGTTCGGTTTTCCACCAGGCCCGGCTCAACGGAGCGGGCATGACGAAGCCGCCTTATGGCAGCCGCATGAACCGCCTGCTGTCGATGCTGCTTCGCTAAACGCTCGACGTCAGAGGCACCGAGATGTCGTAGGACACCCCGGCCTCTGCGAAGTTGAGCACCATGTAGCCTCCGAGTTCGCCCTCGATGCTGCGTCGGATCAGGCGCGAGCCGAAACCCTGGCGCTTGGGCGGCGCCACGGGCGGTCCGCCCGTTTCCGTCCAATGGATGCGAAGCTGCTGCGGGCGATCCGGGCTCCCGTCGACGCTCCAGGTCACGTCCAGGTGTCCGGCGTTGTTCGAGAGCGCGCCGTATTTGGCGGCGTTCGTCACCAGTTCATGGAGAACGAGACCGAGGTTGATGGCATAGCGCGCCGGCAGCTTGACGTCGGGTCCGTTCAGCACGACCCGCTCGTCGCCCGGCTTGCGATATGGGGCCAGTTCCTGCTCCGCGATGTCCCGCAGCTCCGCCTCGCGCCAGGATTTGCGAGTCAAGAGATTATGCGTTTTCGACAGGGCCAGCAGGCGCCCCTCGAAGGCCTCCCGGAACTGCGTTGGGCTGTCGGTGGTGCGCAGGGTCTGGGACGCGATGGATTGCACCGTGGTCAGGGTGTTCTTCACCCGGTGGTTCAGCTCGTCGAGGAAGAAGCGCTGCTGCTCCTCGGCCTGCTTTTGCTCCGTGATGTCCTGGGAGATGCCGATGAAGTAGACCGGCCGCTTTTGAGCGTCCATGAAAACCCGGCCTCTGGAGTTGATCCACCGGACGGTCCCGTTCCGGTGTTGGACGCGATACTCGTCCTCATAGTCTCCCTGGCTTTCTACGGCGGTACGCCACTTCTGGACCACGCGCTCCACATCCTCGGGGTGGAGGATGTTGCGCCACTCCTGCCGACTGATTGTTGTCGCATTGTCGGGCAGTCCGAGCATGGCGGCGGCCTGACTGGACCAGCCACCGGCCTTCTTGATCGGGTCGTACCACCACGTTCCCATGTGCCCGGCCTCCAAGGCCAGGCGGGCCCGCTCCTCACTGGCCTGGAGCGCCTGCTGGCGTTCGGCCACATCGTCCATGAGGTCGTTGAAGGCCCTTGCCAGGATGCCGAACTCCCCCGCCTTGTCCGGAAGATGGATCCGCGCCTCGTAATTGCCGTGGCGCCAGTCGCGCACGGCCCCGATCAGAGCGTCGAAGGGTTTGGTGATGAAGGCACGGCTGAGCAGAGCCGACAGGGACAGGGCCAGGATGAGCGCTGCCGCGATCAGCATGAACCCGCGTCTTGCGGCCCGGTTGATCGACGCGAAGGCCGCTTTGGTCGACAGGCCCACATTGATGTAGATGTTTCGAGGAGCAACGGCGAACGGACTGTAGCCCACGATGCGCCTGACCCCATCGGCGCTGACGGTTTGGGCCGTGCCCACAGATCTTGCCCTGGCCTGATTCAGATAATCCTGAGGCAGCAGCTTTCCGAGCAGCCGCTCCGGGTTGGGATCCTGCACGATGACGATGCCCCTCCGGTCGGCGATCGTCACCGAGCCGTTCTCCGGGACGGTGCGCTCCTTCACCTTTTCTGCGAGCCATTTCAGGTCCAGGGCAGCCGCCAGCACGCCGATCACGTCGCCCCTTTCGTTCCAGATCGGCAGGGCGAGGGGCAAGACGGGATGCGGCCCCAGCCCGCCTTCCTCGAAGACCGGCGTATAGTCTCCGACCACGAAGCCTCTCGCGCCGAGCGCATTGTGAAAATAAGCGCGGTCCGCGTAGTAGTACTGGGTGTCGACGGTGCCTGTGGGCCGGCAGCGGATATGCCCGCTGATGTCCATGGCCACGAAGGACAGGATGTAGGGCACCTTCTCCTGAATGGCTTTCAGGTAGGGGCTGCAGACGGCCGTGTCGAAGCTGCGGACGGATTGCGTCTCGTCGATGGCGAGCAGAAGCCCCTGGACGCCGTCGAAGATCCGCTCGATCTCCGCGCCCACCAGCTGAGCCTGCCTGATGGCGAGATCGTTCACCTCGGTTTCCCGGTCGCGACGCAGAGAAACTTCCGTGTAGGTCCAGATGACGATCGCGGGCAGAACCGAGATCAAGGCAAGAAGAAGCAGACGCCTCGTCAGTGTCATGCAAACGCTCAGCTTAACCCGGTCAGGGGAACACAAAGATCGCAGGGCGTCCACCCCGTAACAATCCCTAGCGGTCTTGCATCTGCGCCTGAGAGGTGTCAGGTGACCAGGAATGGCACTTCCTCCTCTTTTGTCCCTCCAGGATACGGCTCTCACCTTTGGCGGCACGCCCCTGATCGTGAGCGCGGACCTCTCGGTTTCCCCCGGCGAGCGCGCCTGCCTCGTCGGCCGCAACGGCTCGGGCAAATCCACCCTGCTCAAGATCGCCGCGGGCTTCGTCGAGGCCGACCGGGGCAAGCGCTTCGTGCAGCCGGGCGCCACCGTGCGCTACCTGGCGCAGGAGCCCGATCTCTCCGATTATCCCACCACGCTCGCCTATGTGGAGTCGGGCCTCGGGCCGGGCGACGATCCCTACCGGGCGCGCTACCTTCTGGAGCGCCTGGGCCTGACCGGCGAGGAGGTGCCCGCGGCCCTCTCTGGCGGCGAGGCCCGCCGGGCGGCGCTGGCCCATGTGCTGGCGCCAGAACCCGACATCCTGCTGCTCGACGAGCCCACGAACCACTTGGATCTGCCCGTGATCGAATGGCTCGAAGGCGAGCTGAAGAGCCTGCGCTCGGCCCTCGTCCTCATCAGCCACGACCGCCGCTTCCTGGAGAGCCTGTCCCAGGCCACCGTCTGGCTCGACCGCGGCAAGACCCGCCGCATGGACCGGGGCTTTGCTCATTTCGAGGAGTGGCGCGATGCGGTGCTGGAGCAGGAGGAGGCCGAGCACCACAAGCTCGGACGCAAGCTCGTGGCCGAGGCCGACTGGCTGCGCTACGGCGTGACCGCGAGGCGCAAGCGCAACGTGCGCCGTCTCGGCAATCTCCACGCCATGCGCCAGCAGTACCGCGACCGCAACCGCGCCGTGGGCACGGTCAATGTGAGCCTGGCGGAGGCCGAGCAGTCCGGCACCCTGGTGGTCGAGGCGGAGGGCATCGCGAAGGCCTATGGCGACCGCCCCATCGTGACGAACTTGTCCTTGCGCGTCCTGCGCGGGGATCGGCTGGGCATCATCGGCCCGAACGGGGCGGGCAAGACCACGCTGATCAACATGCTCACCGGCGCTCTCACGCCGGATGAGGGCCGGGTGCGCATGGGCTCCAACCTGCAGATGATCACCCTCGACCAGCGCCGCGCCAGCCTCGACCCGGACGCCACCGTGGCCGAGACCCTGACGGGCGGCCGGGGCGACACGGTCACCATCGGCGGCCAGACCAAGCACGTGATCGGCTACATGAAGGACTTCCTGTTCTCGCCCGAGCAGG
>JALYFY010000320.1 GCA_030777385.1 Pseudomonadota bacterium
CCGCCTGCACCAACCTGGCTTAAGCGTCCATCGTCCAGCATGTCGATGACGGCTTGCGGCGTGATGAGCTCCTCGAGAACCGGGTTGAGCGTAGCGGTGCCAACCTGGGTGGCTGCCTGCTGATCGAGTCCGCCCAGATCTTGGGTCTTGAGATACTCTCCGAGGATCTGCCGGGCGAGCGATACGCGAAGAGCATTGAAATTCACGCGTTCGGTGATCCGCGCCACATCCTTGGCTTCCACGGCTTTGGAGAGGTCGTAGAGGGCGACGAAGGGCGACACCATGAAGATCGCCCACGCCAGCAGGAGGAGAAAGCTGATGCGAAGAGTCCAGCGCATATGTTTTCAGTGATCCTTCGATACGCAACGTCTCCGGCTGCCCGCATCGGGGCAGCCGATGAGGGGAGATCGGCAAGACAGAATCCCTATGTGGGCATGCCCCGGCCAATAAAAAAGGGCGATCGAAGGATCGCCCTTTCTGCAGGTTGGCTATTGCGAAAGATCAGCCGCGGGCGCGGGCACGCACCATGAAGGTGTCGTAGGCGTATTCGGCCACTTGGAACCACAGGTATTCTTCGTTGCGGAACCCGCGAACGCTCTCGTAGATCTTCTTGAAGTCGGCATTCTTGCCCGACACTTCATCATAGACCTCGTTGGCGGCCTTGTAGGCTGCTTCCAGGATCTCCTGCGAGAAGGGACGCAGCTGCGTGCCGGCGCCGAGGAGGCGGCGGAGGGCTGCCGGGTTGCGGGCGTCGTACTTGGCCAACATGTCGTTGTTGGCGTAGCTCGAAGCGGTGGTCAGGATGGCCTGGTAGGCCTTGGGCAGCTCTTTCCACTTGGCCTGGTTGATGAAGAGGTGGATCGACGGTCCGCCCTCCCAGAAGCCAGGATAGTAGTAGTATGGAGCCACTTTCGAGAAGCCGAGCTTCTCGTCGTCGTAGGGTCCGACCCACTCGGCGGCGTCGATGGTGCCGCGTTCCAGGGACGGGTAGATGTCGCCGCCCGGGATCTGCTGCGGCACGACGCCGAGCTTGGCCATGACCTGGCCGGCAAGGCCGGCGATGCGCATCTTGAGGCCCTGCAGGTCCTGAACGGTCTTGATCTCCTTGCGGAACCAGCCGCCCATCTGCACGCCGGTGTTGCCGGCCGGCATGCCGTAGAGGTTGTGCTTGGCGTAGAACTCGTTCAGCAGGTCGTTGCCGCCGCCATGGTAGAGCCAGGCGTTCTGCTGGCGGCCGTTCAGGCCGAAGGGCAGGGCGGTGCCGATGGCGAAGGTCGGGTCCTTGCCGAAGTAGTAGTAGGAGCAGGTATGGCCCATCTCGATGGTGCCGTTGCCGACAGCATCGGCCACCTGGGGCGTGCCGACGATTTCACCGGCCGCGAAAGGCTGGATCTGGAACTTGCCGTCCGTGGCTTCGGACACGTACTTCGCGATCACCTCGGCCGCGCCGTAGATCGTGTCGAGCGACTTCGGAAAGCCGGACTGCATGCGCCACTTCAATTCCGGCATCGACTGGGCAATCGCCGGAGCGGCAACCGCGGTCGAGGCGGCGCCGACCGTTGCGGCCTGCAAAAACTGACGACGTTTCATCGAATCTTTTCCTCTCTGGATCGTGACTTTGGTCACTTGGGCCCTATTGACACCATATGGACCCGGTTTCGCAAGAAGCGTGGCGGCACTATCGACTAATGATCTATGCGACTCTTGAAAACAGCCCTGGCGCTGCTCAAGAAAGAGGCACGTCGATGGTGCAGACGAGCCCGGCCGGCTCGTAGATCAGGCGCACGACGCCGTTGAGCTCCCGGGCCAGCCCCTCCTCGATGAGCCTGGACCCGAACCCTTTCCGGGACGGGGGAAGCACCGGCGGGCCGCCACGTTCCTCCCAGCGCATGGCAAGGCGCGTTCCCGCCGCGTCCGTGGGGGCGGACCAGGAGATGTGCACCCTGCCGTCCGCTGCCCCCAGGGCCCCGTATTTGACCGCATTGGTGCAGAGTTCGTGCAGGGCCATCGACAGGCTGAGCGCCGTGGCGGGAGCAACGCGCAGGTCGGGGCCGTCCACATGGATCCGGCTGCCGTCCTCGGAGAGATCGCCATAGGGAGCGAAGGCCTGGCTGACGATCTCCCCGAGGCTTGCCCCCTCCCAGTGCTCCCGGGTCAGCACGTCGTGGCCGCGGGCGAGGGCGAACAGGCGCGCCTCGAAGGTGGCATAGGCGGCAGGAAGGTCGCTGGCGCTGCGGGCCTTGATGCCCCGAAAGCTCTGGGCCGCCAGGGACTGGACGGTGGCGAGCGTGTTCTTCACCCGGTGGTTCAGCTCGTTGATCAGGAGCCGCAGGTGTTCCTCGGCCCGCTTGTGGTCGGTGATGTCGATCTGGATTCCGTCCCACACGATCGCGCCGTTCTCCAGGCGCCGGGGCGTCACGATGATCCGATGCCAGCGGGACTCTCCCGTCCGGGCGTGCCGCATCTCGAATTCCGATCCGAACTCCTTGAGGGTTCGATGCCCTTCCAGCTCCTTGGACAGCATCCGCTGGCGATGCTCCGGCAGCACGAGGTTGTAGAGAAGGCCGGGATTGGCCTGTACCTGCTCGGCCGGAAGCCCGGTCAGCCTCTCACAGGTCTTGGAAACGTAGAGAACCCTGCGATCCTGGAAATCGGCCGAGTGGCTTGTCTGGTAGAACATGCAGGCAGGGGCGTTGTTGGCCAGCGCGCTCAGGCGCGCCTCGCTTGCGCGCAGCTCCTCCTCGGCGCGGCGACGCTCCGTCCAGTCGCGGAAGCTGACGCCGAGGCCGCCGTTATACGGGAAGACGTGAAACTCCAGGTAGCGGCCCTGAACCCCCACGGCCTCCGCCTCGAAGGAGGCGGGGGTGCCGGATGCAAAAACCTCCTCGTAACGACGCCGCAGCTCGGTGCCCCGGGATTCCGGGAAGAGATCCCAGATTCCCTTGTCGATCATCATCTGGCGGGGGAGGCCGAAATAGGTTTCGGCGGCGCGGTTGATGTAGCGGAAACGCCAGTTGCCATCCAGGCAATAGAAGGCGTCGCCGATGCCCTCCAGCAGGACCGAGAGCTGCGCGTTCACCTTTGTTTCGACCGTATGGGCGAGCGCCTGCTGCAGGGCATGATCCAACGTTCCCCTGGCGCCTGGTTGAGAGGCGGAGGCAACGAGATCGGTTGTGAGTTGCTGCAGGTCCATGGACGGGACCAGTGCGGGTTTGAGCATGCTCATGTAATGAAACTTAATCACACTCGTGGTTTGAGCGCAATGTTGCAGCCCTCCCGGCGCGCGGCTTCCGGGCTCCGCTCGTGCGCCATGGCACGTTGGATAGCCCGTGAGGCTCGCCCGGGGCTTGGGCCCAGGACCGGCCGGCTCAATCGAAGGCTGCGCCGTGCCATGATCATTGTGAAATCCCGGAGTGGACCGGGCAGCTTGGCTTAGCCATAATGGAAGCCCGTCGACAAGATCCCTGTCCCCCCGCCTCTTCGGATCTCCATGGCCGTATTTCCTCCCGATCTCAACGATGAGGCCCTCCGCTGCCTCGTGGAGGCGCTGACAGAAAGCGGCCAGGCGATCTCCCTTTACGATGCCGAGGATCGGTTGCGGTTCGCCAACAAGACATACCGGCATATGTTCATGGGCGGGTACGAGGGTCCGCTGACCTTCCCCGACATCTTGCGCCATGCGTCCGAACACGGGCTAGGGGTGAGAATCGACGACGGCGACGTCGAGGCCCTCATCGCCAGAACCCTGTCGCGGCGCAGGAGCATGCCCCGCAAATCCTTCGAGACCGATCTGCTGACGGGGCAGTGGTTCTGGATGGATCAGACGATCCTGCCGAACGGATGGGTGCTGTCGGTCGGCGCCGACATCACGGTCCTGAAGCATCACGAGAAAACCTTGCGGGTGGCCCATGACGAGGCGCTTCTGGCCGCGCGCACCGACCCGCTCACCGGCTTGCCGAACCGCCGCCATATTTTCGAATTGCTCGATGAGGCGCTCGCAGCCAAGGGGCCAGGCTCCAGCCTGTGCGTTGCGGCCATCGACATCGACCAGTTCAAGGCTGTCAACGACACCTACGGACACGACGCCGGCGATTGCGTCCTTGCGCATTTTGCAGGGGCTTGCCGGGAGAGGGTGCGGGTCGTCGACCGCCTGGGCCGGACGGGCGGGGAAGAGTTCCTGCTGATCCTGCCCGAGGTCAGGCTGGCCGACGCCGTGCTCATCATCGAAAGGATCCGCCAGGGGTTTCCGGCGGCCCCATCCGACGCCGGCAGGCCGGAGCTGCCTTGCACCTTCAGCGCGGGCGTCACCGAGGCTCTGCCGCACGACGACCGCGGCGCCATTCTGCGTCGAGCGGACCGCGCCCTGTACGCCGCCAAAGCCGACGGCCGGAACTGCACGAGGGTCAGCCGCGAAGGCTAAAGCATCGCGCGGACCTAGAGGTCCCTGGCTCGCCCCCTGAGCCCTCATCCTGAAAGTCCGATTCATCAAGCGGTGCACGGCCTTTCCCCCTTGCGGGGAGGGGCAGGGTGGGGGTTGTCAGACCGGGTGAGGGTTTGCCGTTTAAGGCGCTCGTTCACCTCTCCCTGAGGGAGAGGTCGACGCGCGTCAGCGCGGCGGGTGAGGGGTTACGCCCTCTCCGGATAGACCTGTAACCCCTCACCCGGACCTGACGGTCCGACCTCCCCCTCAGGGAGAGGTGAGGCTGCGGCAATCTCTGTGCCAGGCCAGTTCAGCGCCAGCACCCTCATCCTGCCCCTCCCCGCAAGGGGGAGGGAAAAGGCCGTGCACCGCTTGATGAGGCAGAGTCTCAGGATGGGGGCTCAGGGGCGAGCGGGCGACCTCTAGGTC
>JALYFY010000321.1 GCA_030777385.1 Pseudomonadota bacterium
CCGCGGATGCCGCCGCAGTGGCGGTCGATCAGCTCGCGGAAGGTAAGGCCCATGGCCTCTTCCACGTTGCAGGGCTTGTTCACGTGCCCCGATACGCAGAAGAGCTTGGTGCCCACATTGTTCGGACGGCCGATGCCGGAGAACCAGGCCGCGCCCCGGCGCAGGATCGTGCCGGCAACCGCGATGGACTCGACGTTGTTCACCGTCGTCGGGCAGCCGTAGAGGCCCATATTGGCCGGGAACGGAGGCTTGAGGCGCGGCATGCCCTTCTTGCCCTCCATGCTCTCGATGAGAGCCGTCTCCTCGCCGCAGATGTAAGCGCCTGCGCCGTGGTGGACATAGAGGTCGAAGGGATAGCCGTGGATGTTGTCCTTGCCGATGAGTTTGGCCTCATAGGCCTCGTCCACCGCCCGCTGAAGGGCAAAGCGCTCGGCCACGTACTCGCCGCGGATATAGATGTAGGCCGCGTGAGCCCCCATGGCGAAGGACGCGAGAAGGCAGCCCTCGACCAGGAGATGCGGATCGTTCCGCATGATCTCGCGGTCCTTGCAGGTGCCGGGCTCCGACTCGTCCGCGTTCACGACCAGGTAGTGCGGACGTCCGTCCGATGCTTTCGGCATGAAGGACCATTTCAGGCCCGTGGGGAAGCCCGCGCCGCCGCGGCCGCGCAGGCCCGACGCCTTCATCTCGTTGACGATCCAGTCGCGCCCCTGCTCGAGGAGGAACTTCGTTCCGTCCCAAGCGCCGCGCATCTTCGCGGCCTGGAGGTCCGGCGAATGAAAACCGTAGAGGTTGGTGAAAATACGATCTCTGTCCTGAAGCATTCCCGATCACTCCATCAGGACGTCATGTTGTCTTTGTCGACGGTCACGTTCGGCTTGCTTTCGCTGCCGTCGCGCCGTGTCTCGGCTTGTGCAGGCGGCGTGCCCGCCTCCGGCGTCGTCGGGCTTTCCGGCACGGGCGAGCCCCCTTCCGGCTTGGACGGCGTCGTCACGTAGGACTTGCTGCTCTGCGGAGCGGGCCTTGCGCCCTCTTCCGTGTGCGACTTGCCCTTGGTGGCTGTCGACGGATCGGCAGCTTCCTTGCGGTCGACCGGATTGATCGGCGTCTCGCCTTCCTTGGCCCGCTCGGCAGGGGTATCCGCCACAGGGCTCTCGATGGCGCGCCCGGCCGTCGGCTTGGCGGACTTCACCTGCTCCGGGACGCTTGCCATGGCGGCGGCAGCCTCGCCGGTCTCGGCGGCAGCCTTCGCCTGCTCCTCGAAGCGGTTGCGCCAGGCGCCCACGAGCGAACCGTCGTAGAGCGACGGGTCCTGCAGGGTGTTGACGGCCTCGAACGGCTCCGACCGGTTGCGGCCGATCTGCGAGCCCTTGCGCACCGGGCGGCCAGCTTCGAGATCGTCGAGCAGCTTCTCGAAGTTCTCCGTGGTCAGGTCTTCATAGTAGTCGTCGTTGATCTGGACCATCGGCGCGTTGGAGCAGGCACCGAGGCACTCGACCTCAAGCCAGGAGAACGTGCCGTTCGACGGAATGTGGTTGGCATCCCCGATGCGGCGCTCCAGCACCTTCTTGATGTCGCCGGCGCCGCGCAGCATGCAAGGGGTCGTGCCGCAGAACTGGATGAAATACTTTCCAACCGGCTCCAGGTTGAACATCGTGTAGAAGGTGGCCACCTCCATCACGCGGATCACCGGCATGTCGAGCCTTGCCGCAACCGCCTCGATGGCCTTGCGCGGCAGCCAGCCGCCGGCCTGCTCCTGGGCCTTGCCGAGCACGGCGATGATGGCCGAGGCCTGGCGGCCCGGCGGATACTTGGCGATCTGCTGATCGATGAAAGCCTCGTTCTCGGGGGAGAACACGAAGCTTTCCGGCTGCAACTCATCAGGCGCGAGCTTACGAACGGCCATATACTCTTCTCCTCATCGGCATGGCCGGGCAAGGACCCGGCCATCCACGACTTGAACTTGTCCAGCACGCCTCAAGGAGCGTGATGCCTGCTCCAGAACCGGAGCCGGGTTGTCTTTAACGGTCGACCTCGCCGAACACGATGTCGAGGGAGCCCAGAACGCCTGCGACGTCGGCCAGCATGTGGCCGCGGCACATGAAATCCATGCCCTGAAGATGGGCGAAGCCCGGGGCGCGGATCCTGCAGCGATAGGCCTTGTTGGTGCCGTCCGACACGAGATAGACGCCGAACTCGCCCTTCGGCGCCTCCACGGCGGCATAGACCTCGCCCGCAGGGACGTGGAAGCCTTCCGTGAAGAGCTTGAAGTGGTGGATCAGCGCTTCCATGGAACGCTTCATGTCCTTGCGCGAGGGCGGGGCGATCTTGCCGTCGAGCGTGGTCACGGGCCCCTGCCCGTCCGGCGCGCGCAGCTTGTCGATGCACTGGCGCATGATGCGCACAGACTGGCGCATCTCCTCCATGCGGATCACCTGGCGGTCGTAGTTGTCGCCGTTGCGGCCAACGGGGATGTCGAACTCCATCTCCTCGTAGCACTCGTAGGGCTGCGACTTGCGCAGGTCCCAGGCGACGCCGCAGCTGCGGATGATCGGGCCGGAGAAGCCCCAGGCGAAGCAATCCTCCAGCGTGATCGTGCCGATGTCGACGTTGCGCTGCTTGAAGATGCGGTTGCCGATGACCAGCGTGTCGAGATCGTCCAGAACCTGCAGGAACGGGTCGCAGAACGCCTCGATGTCGTCGATCAGCTCGGGCTGGATGTCCATGTTCACGCCGCCGGGACGGAAGTAGTTGGCGTGCATGCGCGAGCCGGAGACGCGCTCGTAGAAGATCATCAGCTTCTCGCGCTCCTCGAAGCCCCACAGGGGCGGCGTGAGCGCGCCCACGTCCATGGCCTGCGTGGTCACGTTGAGGAGATGCGACAGAAGCCGGCTGATCTCGGAGAAGAGCACGCGGATCAGCTGGGCGCGCCGGGGCACCTGGATGCCGAGGAGCTTCTCGATCGCGAGGCAGTAGCCATGCTCCTGGTTCATCGGCGCGACGTAGTC
>JALYFY010000322.1 GCA_030777385.1 Pseudomonadota bacterium
TCTTGCCCGCGACCACGCCACCCGGCTTATGGCCGAGGGCAAGACGGTCAAGATCATCTGCGTCGGCAAGAAGGGCCACGACATCCTGCGTCGCCAGTTCTCCGAGCAGATCATCGAGCTGATCGACCTGCGCTCCGTGCGCCAGCTCGGCTTCGAGCAGGGCGACATGATCGCCCAAAAGGTGCTTGCCCGCTTCGAGGCCGGTGAATTCGACGTGGCGACCCTGTTCTACTCGCGCTTCCGCTCGGTGATCGCTCAGATCCCGACGGCGCAGCAGATCATCCCGGCTCAGATCGAAGCCAGCACCGGCTCGGCCGATGCGGTCTACGACTACGAGCCCGAGGAAGGCGAGATCCTGACGACGCTCCTGCCCCGGAACTTGACCGTGCAGATCTTCCGCGCGTTGCTCGAGAACGCCGCTTCCGAACAGGGCGCCCGCATGAGCGCCATGGACAATGCGACCCGCAACGCGGGCGAAATGATCAAGAAGCAGACGATGACCTACAACCGGTCCCGTCAGGCGATGATCACCAAGGAACTGATCGAAATCATTTCGGGCGCCGAGGCGCTCTGACAAGCATCCGAGAGGAGCCACCTATGGCCAATACCGCCACTACCCCGGGCATCGCGACCGGTCACATCACCCAGGTCATCGGCGCCGTCGTCGACGTGCAGTTCGAAGGTCACCTGCCGGAGATCCTCAACGCCCTTGAGACCACCAACGGCGGCAACCGCCTGGTGCTCGAAGTCTCGCAGCAGCTCGGCGAGAACACGGTGCGCTGCATCGCCATGGACACCTCCGAGGGTCTGGTTCGCGGTCAGCCCGTCACCGACACCGGCGCTCCGATCTCCGTGCCCGTCGGCGCTGCAACGCTGGGCCGCATCATGAACGTGATCGGCGAACCCGTGGACGAGGCTGGCCCCATCGTGGGCGAAAGCACCCGCGCGATCCACCAGCCGGCTCCTTCTTATGCCGAGCAGTCCACCGAGGGCCAGATCCTGGTCACGGGCATCAAGGTCGTCGACCTGCTGGCTCCTTACGCCAAGGGCGGCAAGATCGGCCTCTTCGGCGGCGCAGGCGTCGGCAAGACCGTGCTGATCATGGAGCTCATCAACAACGTCGCGAAGGCGCACGGCGGCTACTCCGTGTTCGCCGGCGTCGGCGAGCGCACCCGTGAGGGCAACGACCTCTATCACGAGATGATCGAGTCGAAGGTGAACGTGGATCCGCGCGAGAACGGCTCGGCGGCCGGCTCCAAGTGCGCTCTCGTCTACGGTCAGATGAACGAGCCCCCGGGCGCCCGCGCCCGTGTCGCGCTCACCGGCCTCACGGTTGCCGAAAACTTCCGCGACCAGGGCCAGGACGTGCTGTTCTTCGTGGACAACATCTTCCGCTTCACCCAGGCAGGCTCCGAGGTGTCGGCGCTTCTCGGCCGTATTCCTTCGGCCGTGGGCTACCAGCCGACGCTCTCCACCGACATGGGCGCCCTGCAGGAGCGCATCACCACCACCAACAAGGGCTCGATCACCTCGGTGCAGGCCATCTACGTGCCCGCAGACGACCTGACCGATCCGGCGCCCGCCACGTCCTTCGCCCACCTCGACGCCACAACCGTTCTGTCGCGCTCGATTGCCGAGAAGGGCATCTATCCGGCAGTGGACCCGCTCGACTCGACCTCGCGCATGCTGTCCGCCGCCATCGTCGGCGACGAGCACTACAACGTCGCCCGTCAGGTCCAGCAAGTGCTCCAGCGCTACAAGGCGCTTCAGGACATCATCGCGATCCTGGGCATGGACGAGCTCTCGGAAGAGGACAAGATGAGTGTGGCCCGCGCCCGCAAGATCGAGCGCTTCCTCAGCCAGCCCTTCCACGTGGCTGAAGTCTTCACCGGCTCCCCCGGCAAGCTCGTGTCCCTCGAGGACACCATCAAGGGCTTCAAGGGCCTGGTCGAAGGCCAGTACGATCACCTCCCAGAGGCTGCCTTCTACATGGTCGGCACCATCGAGGAAGCGGTCGAGAAGGCCCAGCGCCTGGCGTCCGAAGCCGCTTAATCAACATCAACCAAGGTCCCGGAGCATGGACTTCCGTGCTCTGGGACTTTTGTCGAGCGTATCTCCCAAACGATTCCCAGCCGCCCTGCTGCGGCAACCGGGATGACGAGGAGCTCCAATGGCTACCTTCACCTTCGAACTCGTCTCCCCCGAGCGTGTGCTGTTCTCAGGCGCCGTCGACGCGGTCGTCCTGCCGGCCACCGAAGGCGACATGACGATCCTTGCCGGCCATGCGCCCACCATGACGGCGCTCAAGACCGGGTTCCTCGTCATCACCAGCAATCCCGGCAACGGCCGTCGGATCCTGGTGCGCGGCGGGTTCGCCGACGTCAACCAGAACGGCCTCACGGTTCTGGCCGAGCGCGCGCTTCCCGCCGAGGAGCTGACGCAGGAGATCCTCGACCACGAGATCCTGCAGGCCGAGATGGCCTATGACGCCACCAACGATACAGCCGCCAAGCACGCGGCCGAATCGGCAGTCGCGCAATTGCGCGAAGCCAAGGCGGCTTTGAACTTCTAGAGTGAAACAACCCGGCCCCGAGCCGGGTTTTTCATGGCATGGACCAGACAGCGCCGCTCATTCTCACGCTCCGCCTCGACGAACATTCCTTCGCCTTTTTCAACGAGCAGAGACGGCGCTATTTTCCGCCTGAGCGCAACCTTATCCCGGCGCATCTCACGCTGTTCCACCATCTGCCGGGCGAATCCCTCACAACCATTCAGCAGGACATAACAGCCTGCGTTATGCGCCAGCAGCCTTTCTCCCTGGACGTGACAGGTCTGCGCTCCTTAGGGCGAGGCGTGGCTTATGTCCTCCAGTCGGAGGAACTGACCGCCATGCGCCGTCGGCTTGCCCTGCAGTGGAACGACTGGCTCAAGCCTCAGGACCGCCAGAAGCATCAGCC
Organism: Pseudomonadota bacterium; assembly: GCA_030777385.1. Taxonomy (GTDB): domain Bacteria; phylum Pseudomonadota; class Alphaproteobacteria; order Rhizobiales; family Beijerinckiaceae; genus Microvirga. Next base: position 2,958 of record JALYFY010000322.1, read on the forward strand.
GCACGTCACGGTTCAAAACAAGGTCCACCCCACTGATGCCAGAAGGCTCCTCGAGGAGCTTACTGCAGGTTTCCAGCCTTTCCACACAACGGGAATGGGGCTGGACCTATGGTGGTATCGCGCAGGACCCTGGGAGCCTGCAGGCTCCTCCCTCTTTAGAGCCCCGTGAGGCGATAGGATCCCTCTTCGGGGCGCCGGCCACCCACTTGGCAAAACCTACAGATGAATGCATGATCGCAATGCAAACTTTTGGTTGGATTGCTCCAGGGTGCCCCGATGACGGACAATTCCACGCCAGCCCCTCCTCTGAGCCCCCTTCCGGTGCGGGGTCACCATACCTCCCCAGACGGGAGGTTCCTCGAGAAGACCCTCATCATGGTGGGGCTCCTTTTCTGTGCGGCGGGTGCCGGTGCGCTCTTCTATGGCGCCTATCTGGTCTTCACCACGGGATCGGCCCGACGGATGTTTGCCGATCTCAGGGACGTGAGTTTCATCGGCCTCGTTGCGATCAACATCGACCTGATCGCCATTTTCATCTTCGGCTTCCTCCTGTCCATCATCGGCCTCCAGTTCTTCAAGCGCGCAAGCCAGTCGACCAACTATGTCATCCGGCCCGAGGACCGGGACAACATGTGGCCGCTGATTAAGGACGCGAAGATCGAGGCGGTCGACCAGTACATCCGGCTCGCCAGTCTCTCCGGATTCTCGGGAGCCTTCACGAAGGTCGGGTTCACCGGTCTTCCCCTCGCCACCGTGGGCCTGACGATTTTCTTCGTCGTCCTGTCCCTTGCTTTCACCAACCCCGATCTGATGGAACTCGGCAAGCTGACCCTGGGCGCATTCATCGGCTCCTTCGTCCAGAGACAGGTCGAACGGGGGCAGCGCCCGGACGCTTCCGGAGCGCACCCTGCCCCCATGATGAGATCCGATCTGCCCGTTTGATGCGGTTTCCGGGCCGCACCGCGAGTTCTGGCTGCCCTACTCCCCCATGGCGATCAGGTTGGCGTTGCCACCCGCAGCCGCCGTGTTGATCGTGACGGTTTGCTCGGTGGCAAAGCGCAGGAGGTAGTGCGGTCCGCCGGCCTTGGGGCCGGTGCCCGAAAGTCCATGGCCGCCGAAGGGCTGTACGCCCACCACCGCGCCAATCATGTTGCGGTTCACGTACACGTTGCCCACCGAGAGGCTCTCGACAATGCGCCCGACGGTGGAGTCGATGCGGGAGTGAACGCCGAGCGTCAGGCCATAGCCCGTGCCCTCGATCGCCCGCAACACGTCCTCGAGCCGGTCCGCCTTGTAGCGCACCACGTGCAGCACGGGCCCAAACACCTCTTGGGCGAGGTCGTGCGGCTTGTTGAGCTCGAAGATATGCGGCGCCACATAGGTGCCGGCGGCAGGCGCCTCGCCGGCATAGTGCACTTTGGCCTGGCGCTTCATCGCCTCGATATGCGCATCGAGCTTGTCCTTCGCCTCCCGGTCGATCACCGGACCCACATGGGCCGAGATCTCGCGCGGATCGGCAAGCTTCAACTCGCGGGCATTGCCGGCGATCATCTCGATCATGCGGTCGGCCACATCCTCCTGCACGCAGAGCAGGCGAAGGGCGGAACAGCGCTGTCCTGCGGAGCGGAAGGCGGAGGTCACCACGTCGTCCGCCACCTGCTCGGGCAGCGCCGTGGCATCCACGATCATGGCGTTGATGCCGCCGGTCTCGGCGATCAGCGGCACGATGGCGGCGTCCTTGTTGGCGAGAGTGCGGTTGATGATGCGGGCGACTTCCGTCGATCCGGTGAAGACCACGCCCGCCACGTCCTTGTGCTCGACGAGGCGCGCGCCGACGCGCCCGTCGCCGGGCACGAGGTGAAGGGCCGTCTTCGGCACGCCGGCCTCATGCAGGATGCGCACGGCAAGATCCGCCACCAGCGGCGTCTGCTCGGCAGGCTTGGCCACCACCGCATTGCCGGCCATCAGGGCGGCGCTCACCTGGCCGAGGAAGATCGCAAGCGGGAAGTTCCAAGGCGAGATCGCCACGAACACGCCGCGGCCGCGCAGGCGCAGCACGTTGCTCTCGCCTGTGGGTCCCGGCATCGCCTCGCCGTTGCCGAAGAGGGTTCGACCCTGCACGGCATAATAGCGCAGGAAATCCACTGCCTCGCGCACTTCGGAGAGAGCATCGTCGAGGGTCTTGCCGGCTTCAGCCTGCAGCAGGTGCAGCAGCGCACCGCGCCGCTCCTCCAGCAGGTCGGCCGCGCGTTCCAGCGTCTTGGCGCGACTATCCGCATCGGACCTGCTCCAAGCCCCGAAACCGGCCTGTGCCGCAGCCATGGCGCGGTCGGCGGTGTCCGGAGATGCCTCCGTGACGGAGCCCGCCACGGTCGTGCCGTCGATGGGACTGACCACAGGCCTGGAGGTGCCGGACGCGCCTTTGCCGTCGATCAGCGGCTCGGCCTTGAAGCTCTGCTGTCCGCTCTTTCTGATTTCGGCGAGGAGCCCCTCGAGGGAGGCTTGGTGGCCGAACTCCACGCCCTTCGAGTTGGGCCGCTCCGGGCCGTAGAGATCCCGCGGCAGCGGCAGCTTGGGGTGTCGCGCCTTGTCGGCGGACACGATAATGTCGGCAGGACGCTTCAGGAGCTCTTGCACCGGAACATTGGGATCGGCCGCCACGGACACGAAGGAGGAATTCGCGCCGTTCTCCAGCAGGCGGCGGACGAGATAGGCCAGGAGATCGCGGTGGCCGCCCACCGGCGCATAGGCCCGGCAGGCCAGACCGGGATTGTCCTCGAGCAGGCGGGCATAGAGCGCCTCGCCCATGCCGTGCAGGCGCTGGAACTCGTAGCCCTCCGTGCCGCCGGCGCGCTCGATGATGGATGCGACGGTGAGCGCGTTGTGGGTGGCGAATTGCGGGTAGATGCGCGGACGTAAGCTGAGCATCTTCTCGGCGCAGGCGACATAATGCAGGTCCGTCATCGCCTTGCGGGTGAAGACCGGATAATCGTCGAGGCCGCGCTCCTGGGCGCGCTTGACCTCCGTGTCCCAATAGGCGCCCTTCACCAGGCGCACCATGAGCTGCCGGTCATGGCGCTCGGCCATGGCCGCGATGGCGTCAATCACCGCGCCCGCGCGCTTCTGGTAGGCCTGGATGGCCAGGCCGAAGCCCTTCCAGTCCGCGAGGGAAGGATCGGCGATCACGGCCTCGATCACCTCGAGGGAGAGTTCGAGCCGGTCCGCCTCCTCCGCGTCGACGGTGAAGTTGAGGTCGTAGGACTTGGCCTGCCGCGCCAGCTCGACCACCAGGGGCACCAACTCCCGCAGCACGCGCTCGCGGCTCGTGGCCTCGTAGCGGGGGTGGAGAGCCGAGAGCTTCACCGAGATGCCGGGACGGTTCGGCAGGGGCTCGTTGCCGGCAGAGCGACCGATGGCGTCGATGGCGGAGGCGTAGGACTGGAAGTAGCGGCGCGCGTCATCCACCGTGCGGGCGCCTTCGCCCAGCATGTCGAAGGAATAGCGGTAGATGCGCCCCTTGGTGGAGGCGGCGCGCTTCAGGGCCTCCTCGATGGTCTGGCCCAGGACGAAATGGTTGCCCATCACCCGCATGGCCTGGCGGGTGGCGGTGCGCACGGCTGGGAGGCCGAGCCGCTTGGTGAGCTGTCCCAGGATGCCCTCCGGCGTCTCCCCAGGCTGGATGATCCGCGCCGTGATGCCCAGCGCCCAAGCCGAGGCCGAGACCAGGAAGGCGTCGGACTTGGCCTCGTGGCCGGCAAAGTCCCCCTGGCCCAGCTTGTCCTCGATGAGCTGGTCAGCAGTGGCGGAGTCCGGCACCCGCAGCAGGGCCTCGGCCAGCACCATGAGCGCCAAGCCCTCCTTGGTGGAGAGCGAAAATTCCCGCAGCATCTCCTCCACGCCCCCGAGCCCGCCGCCCTTGGCGCGGATCGCCTCGATCAGGCGCGTGGCCCCCTCGTCCACCCGGCGCTCCCGCTCCGGGGACAGGCGCGCATGGGCGAGAA
>JALYFY010000323.1 GCA_030777385.1 Pseudomonadota bacterium
CCCTCGATCAGGAGCATCAGCAGAATCCACCCGAGCACCGCCGCGCCCATGAGGGTGAACAGGGTGCAGATCACCTTGAGCGCCCGGTCGGCCAGATAGCGGCTCCGGCGCACGCGCCCCCAGGCGACCGGCGGCAGGGTTACGGCATGGTCAAGCGCAGCGCTCATCATCCGCCTCTCAGTGTGTCTGCACGCGTGAGATCAGGAACCGCGCCAGGGCGAGCACGGCGAAGGTCACGAGGAACAGGATGCAGCCGAGCGCGAGCAGGGCGTTGAGCTGCATGCCGGACGCTTCGTTGAACTCGTTGGCGATGCGGGACGCGATGGTGGAGCTCGGGTCGAACAGGGACAGGGACAGGCGGTTGGCGTTGCCGATCACGAAGGTCACCGCCATGGTCTCGCCGAGCGCCCGCCCGAGGCCGAGCATGATCGCGCCGATGATGCTCACTCCGGCCTGCGGGAGCAGAACGTAGCGGACCACCTCCCAGGTGGTGCAGCCGATGCCGTAGGCGCTTTCGCGCAGCACGGTGGGGATCTGGTCCAGGATATCCCGGGTGATCGACGCGATGAACGGGATGATCATGATCGCCAGGATAATCCCGGCTGTGATCATGCCCACGCCCGAGGGAACACGCGCGTAGAGAACCGTTCCGACGATCGGCACCCCTTCCACGAGGGATGAAAGAGGAACCTGGACGAACCGGGCGAAGAGCGGGGCGAAGACGAACAGGCCCCACATGCCGTAGATGATGCTCGGAACCGCCGCGAGCAGCTCGATGGTGGTGGAGACGGGACGCTTCAGCCAGGCGGGGCAGAGCTGGGTCAAGAAAATCGCGATGCCGATGGAAATCGGCACGCCGATCACAAGGGCGATCAAGGCCGAGGTCAAGGTGCCGGAGATGGCCACCCAGGCGCCATACTGATCCTGTCCGACATTCCAGACGCTGGAGGTCAGGAAGCCGAACCCGAACTCCTTGAATGCAGGCCACCCGCCATAGAGCATGGCGCCGATGATACCGGCCAGAACGGCCAAAACGACCAGGGCGGAGCCGTAGCTGGCCCAGCGGAAGCCCTGATCGAAGGCTGGAGAAGTGCGACGGCGGACAGCTTGCATGTTTGTGACAACGAATTGTTCAGACACAAGAGCCATCCGCCATACTCCATTTGCCGGCTAGACGTCAGCCATTACATCTTGAACAGCGCCTGTCCGGATCCGTTCTTGATGTCCTTGGCCCAGGTTGCGCGAACCTGATCGACCACGTTGTCGGGAAGCGGCACGTAGTCCAGGTCGCTGGCCAGCTTGTCGCCGTTCTTGTAGGCCCAGTCGAAGAACTTGAGCACCTCGGCAGTCTGCTCGGGCTTGTCCGGGTTCTTGTAGACCAGAATGAAGGTGGGTGCCGTGATCGGCCAGGCCTCTTCGCCGGGCTGATTGGTCAGGGAGATCCCGAAGCCCGGAGCGGACGACCAGTCGGCGCTGGCAGCGGCAGCCTGGAAGGACTTCATTTCGGGAGCCGGGAACTTGCCCGCCTTGTTCTGCAGCAGGGCGTGGGCGATGTTGTTCTGCTTGGCATAGGCGTACTCGACGTAACCGATCGAGTTCGGAACCTGCTTCACCGTGGCGGCGACGCCCTCGTTGCCCTTGCCGCCCTGGCCTACCGGCCAGCTCACAGTCGTATTGGCGCCGAGTTCGCCCTTCCAGGCTTCGGACACCTGGGAGAGGTAGGTGGTGAACACGCTCGTGGTGCCGGACGCGTCAGAACGGTAGATCGGCGTGATGGCTGCGTCGGGGAGCTTCACTCCCTGGTTGAGCTGGGCAATCTTGGGATCGCTCCATTTGGTGATCTTGCCCTGGTAGATGTCGGCGAGAACCACGCCTGTGAGCTTGAGCTGACCGGCCTGAACGCCCGGAATATTGATGACCGGAACCACAGCGCCCATCACGGTCGGCAACTGGAGAAGTCCGCTCTTGTCCAGGTCGGCACCCTTCATGGGCGCATCGGTGGCGCCGAAGTCGACGGTCTTGGCCTGGATCTGCTTGATGCCGCCGCCGGAACCGATCGACTGGTAATTCATGCCGTTCCCGGTCTCCTTCTTGTAGGTCTCAGCCCACTTGGAGTAGATCGGGAAGGGGAAGGTCGCACCTGCGCCGGTGATGTCAGCGGCAGACGCCGTCGTAAGGCTCGCAGCCGTTAGGCCGGCCGCAAGGGCGTAGGATAAAATCTTCACGAGAGGTCTCCCTGTTCATACAAGCGCGGCGGTCAGGCAAACGACCTAAGTGCGGGCCGCGCGGATGGACAGCTAGCGGCGGCCCATGTCCCCTCTACGACAGTTGCATGACAGTTCAATGACACCCCAGAGGCTCCCCATCGCCGGCGGTTCATCATGCCTTCCAAGGCTTGGCAACCTGCGAATGGGCGCAGGCCCTTGCGAAGCCAGGTCATTCGGCGCTTGGAGCGGCCTCAGGCAGCGTCACCGTGAACCGGGCCCCCTGCCCCGGCTCGCTCTCGATGTCGAGGTAGCCGCGGTGACGGTTGACGATGTGCTTGACGATGGCAAGGCCGAGCCCCGTTCCGCCCTTCTCCCGGCTCTGCGCGACGTCGACCCGGTAGAACCGCTCCGTGAGACGCGGCAGGTGTTCCGGTGCGATGCCGGGACCGTAATCCTGCACTCGGACGGCCACATGGGGCGATTGCTGCCCGTGGGAGCCGTCGACGCGCATGAGTTCCACATCGACCCTTCCGCCGCTCTCGCCGTATTTCACAGCGTTCTCGATCAGGTTCTCAAGAACCCGAAGGAGTTCGTCCCGGTCTCCCAGCACGTGGACGGGCTGTTCGGGGAACCGGGTCTGAACCACGACGCCGCGATCCTGCGCCAAGGACGAGAGGGTCTCGACCATGTGCTTGGCCAGCGCCGAGAGGTCGACGGTCTGCGTGGGCTGGACATGGGCCCGCATCTCGATCCGCGACAGGGACAGGAGATCGTCGATCAGCCGCCTCATGCGCTGCGCCTGACCGCGCATTATCTCGAGAAAGCGCTCGCGGGCCCTTCCGTCGTCGCGGGCGGGACCCTGGAGGGTCTCGATGAAGCCCAGGAGAGACGCCAGAGGCGTGCGCAGCTCGTGGCTGGCGTTGGCGACGAAATCCGCACGCATAGCCTCGAGGCGACGGGCCGAGGTGAGATCGCGAAAGAACAGGACGACGCCCGACTTCACATCCGCGTGTGCGGCGTCGCTCTGCAAGGGGCCGATATGCACCTCGAAGGTCCGCTCGGTCGGAACACGCTCGGAATATTCGACTCTCAGGGGAGAGCCGGATCGCAGCACCGCATCGATCCCATCGAGCACGTCCGGGCTGCGAAGGGCGAACGAGAGGGGATGGCCCATCCGCAGGCCGGGCAGA
>JALYFY010000324.1 GCA_030777385.1 Pseudomonadota bacterium
AGGACTTGCCGAAGCCGGCGGCCGGAACCGCGAAGGTGATCTCGCGGCCCATCTGGTTCTGGACGCTGACGTTCAGGTTGGCGCCCTTCTTGAGGGATGCGATGAAATCGTCCTTCACCTGGGCCTCGGCGAAGCAGCCGTTGGGCAGGCACATGACGTAGCGGCCGGGCACGGCCTGACCCTGATCGACGGTGAAGCGCAGGCCGGGCTGCAGGAGGAGGCCCAGCGGCATCACGAAGCGGACGACCTTCTGCGGCTGCTGGCCCTTCACGTCATAGACGGCGAGCGCCAGAACCGGCTGGCCCTGGTCCGAGACGAAGTCGCGGGTGGTGTAGCAGATCTCGGTCTTGGTGTTCTGGTCAGTGCCGCAGACCTTGGTCCATTCCGGCTGGGAAGGCTCGGCCTTCACCTGCACGACGGTCGGGCCGGCGTTCTGCTGCTGCTGCGGCTGAGCGCCTTGAGCAGGCTGCTGGGCCGGAGCGGCAGGACGAGCCGGCTGGGCTGCCGGCGCTGCGGGCCTCTGGGCCGGAGCGGTCTGAGCCAGAACGGGTGCGCTTACCATAAGGGCCAGGGCAGTTGCCAGGCCACGGGTCCCCCCCAGGCTCGCGAAGCGTGTCGCGAATGACATGTCGTTAGATCCTCTTCAGTCGAAAGATCGGCTTTCGAAGTGGCCGGTTGATCCGGCGTGTTCTAAACCTGCAATGACGTGCTCAAATCCTTGCCCAATGTGGCGAAGACAAGACGTGTGGCGCTCCTTTAACCTTTCGTGTGGTAGGTTTCCAGTCACCTGGGGTAAATTTCTTTACAACATTGCCCGGGACAAATGCCGCTTAGCACCAGGGACGTTATGGGCCGCAGGCTTTCACGCATATGGCTGTTTGCCGCTGCTTTTGCCTTATCGAGCTTAAGCTGCCGGAGCGGGGCTGAAGCCGAGATGCTGCGGCATGGCATCGCGATGCACGGAGAGCCCGCGCTCAAGCCGGATTTCGCGCATCTGCCCTATGCCAACCCGCAGGCACCGAAAGGCGGACGAATCACCCTCGCGCTCCAGGGCACCTTCGATGCCCTCAATCCGCTGATCGTCCTCGGCGTCGCCCCCGACGTGGTGCCGCGCTACGTGCTCCAGAGCCTGATGCTGCGCTCGACCGACGAGCCGTTCACGATCTACGGGCTCATCGCCCGGACCATAGAGATGCCGGAGGACCGGAGCTCTATCACCTTCAACCTCGATCCAAGGGCCCGCTTCTCGGACGGTCATCCCCTGACGGCGGAGGACGTGCGCTTCACCTTCGAGGTGCTGAAGAAGCACGGCAAGCCGTTTCACCGCACGAGCTTCGGGCAGGTGAAGGCGGTCGAGATCCTCGATCCCCACCGGATCAGGTTCGATCTCTCCGGCTCCAACGACCGGGAGCTGCCCCTGCTGATCGGCACCACCATGCCGATCTTTCCGGCCCACGCCACGGACGCGGACACCTTCGACAAGACGACGCTGACCCCGCCCATAGGCTCGGGCCCCTACGCGCTGACCGAGGTCAGGCCCGGCGAACGGGTGGTGCTGACCCGCCGCAAGGACTACTGGGGCGAGGATCTGCCGGTCACCCGGGGGCTCTATAACTTCGATGAGATCCGCTACGATTTCTATCGCGATGCCAACAGCTTGTTCGAAGCCTTTAAGGCGGGACTTTACGACTTCAGGATCGAGGGCGATCCGGGCCAGTGGGCGACGGGCTACGACATTCCCGCGGTCAGAAGCGGACGCGTTGTTCGCGAGACCGTGACGAGCCGCCTGCCCAAGGGCATGAACGGCTTCGTCTTCAACACCCGCAAAGCCATCTTCGCCGACGCGAGGGTCCGGGAGGCGCTGGGTTATCTGTTCGACTTCGAATGGGTCAACCGCAACCTCTTCTTCGGCCAGCTCACGCGATCCGACAGCTACTTCTCCGGCTCGGACCTCGCCTCCACGGGCCGCCCGGCAAACGAGCGCGAGCGGATGCTGCTCGGCCCCTTCCCGAACGCCGTCCGCGAGGACATCCTCGAAGGCCGCTGGGCGCCGCCCGCGGGCGACGGCTCAGGACGCGACCGGGAGATGGCGCGCCGGGCGCTTGCCCTCCTGTCGGAGGCCGGCTGGGTTCTCAAGGATGACGTGCTGGTCAGGAAGAGCACCGGCCAACCCTTCGGGTTCGAGCTGCTGGTGAATTCCCGCCAGCAGGAGCGCCTGGCCCTGAACTATTCGCAGTCCTTGAGCCGGATCGGCATCCGGGCGCGGGTGCGGCTTGTGGATGACGTTCAATACTGGCGGCGCCTCTCCCGTTTCGACTTCGACATGGTCCAGTGGATCTGGCCGGCCTCCGCCTCCCCCGGCAACGAGCAGCGCAACCGCTGGAGTTCCGCCGCGGCAATAAGGGGTGGATCCCACAACCACTCCGGGGCTACCTCTCCTGCCATCGACCGCCTGATCGATGGGCTTCTGGAAGCCAAGAGCCGGGAGGACTTCGTCTCCTCCGTACGAGCCCTGGATCGCGCCCTTCTGTCGGGGTTCTATGTGGTCCCCCTGTTTTACGTGAAGGATCAATGGCTTGCCTACAGCAGCGACCTGAAGAAGCCGGGCACGACGCCGCTCATGGGGACGAATATCGACACGTGGTGGCGAAACCCGCAGCCGCCGCATCACCTGTGAAGCCGGCTCATTGTTGAGCTTCCATTCATGTAGAAGATGAAACTAATGCCCTGCTTCGTCGTTAGGTGAGTACCTCCTGTCTCATCTGTCGCGTCCAACTGCAGGGTATCGCCATGAACGCAATGCCGAAGGTTCTCGTCGTCGACAACGGCGAACGTGATCCCGAGAGCGCTCTCTCGGCGGAACTGGCCGGCATGGGATATGCAAGCGTGACCACCCCCTTCGAGGCTGCGGACGACGTTCTGGCCCTGATTCCGAGCCCCGCCGCCGTGCTGCTGCACATGCCGCAGCACGCGGATTGGGCAGAGCGCAGGCGCTTCCTGGAACTGGCCACCCGTCTGCGCAAGAACCTCGCCAACAGCGGAACCCCCGTCATCATCACCGGCGGCGTGAGCGGGGCTGCCACGATGCTTCAGAACCAGCTGAACGTGAGAGCCGTCGCGGCGCCGGAGCTTTAAGCCTTCACATCCTGTACCCATCCGTGATCAATGCTCTTTTCCCATCATCGCCGGCTTCACGCCGGTGATCTGGATGCGAGAAATGCCGCGGTGTCATTCCCGGAAGGACGCGCAGCGGAGGGGAAGGGA
>JALYFY010000325.1 GCA_030777385.1 Pseudomonadota bacterium
GGCTCGGACGATTCCAGCGCCATGTCGGCGCAGACCTATCTCGTGGATGGCGGCTGGGTTTAGTCACAGCCTCTCGATGACGGGTCATGCCGGATCGGTTAACGCCGTCCGGAAGCGCGTTCAGGACTGAGCGCTTGTTTCCCGCTTGTGGGAAGGGCTAGGCTGCCACTCAAACCGGCCCAGCCTTGCTATCCCGGGGCCGCGCAGCGGAGCCCGGGATCCATAAACGCTGACGGGTCAGGATAAACAAAGCGGCAGCCACTGTGTCTTGTACGATGGACGTCGTGGTTATGGATCCCCGCCTGCGCGGAGATGACAGCGTTGAGGATCCAGCGCGTTATTCGGATGACGAGCTTGCTCTATGCGCGCGATCCTAAGCCCGCCGCAGGAACGTCCTCCTGCACCTCGTCCTTTTCCTCGACCGTCTGCATCGTATCCCGCCGCACAACGAGGCAAAGGAGCACCAGCGGGATGGCGACGGCAGCCGTGCTGGTGAAGAGGACTGGATAGCCATAGGCTTCCACCACGGCGCCGGAGGCGCCGCCGATGAGCTTTCCGGGCAGCGCGTAGAGCGAGCTGAGGAGCGCATATTGCGTGGCGGCAAATCCAGGCGACGTCAGGCCGGACATGTAGGCCACGAGAGCTGCGCCTGCGAAGCCGCCGGCGAAATTGTCGACGCTGATGGAAAGCGTCAGGTTCCAAAGCGTTGCATTGCCGGAGGCCAGCCACGAGAACATCAGGTTCGATCCGGCGGCAATGACCGCACCGATGAGCAGGGTCCACCAGAGACCGATTCGCGTGAGTGCCAAACCGCCGCCAAAGGCGCCGATGATCCCGATCCAGACCCCATAGAGCTTCGACACATTGGCGATGTCGGCCTTGCTGAAGCCAAGATCGATATAGAGCGGGTTCGCCATGATGCCGCTCGCGTAGTCGGGAATCCGGTAGCATGCGATGAGCCCAAGGATCGGGACGAGCATCAGCCCCTTGCGCCTGAAGAGATCGGATAGCGGCTCCACGATGGCTTTGGCGAAAGGCAGACGCTGCCGGGCCGGGCCTTCGTCGATCTTCGGGGCGAGCAGGGTGCCGATCAGGCCGACACCCATGAGGGCGGCCATGGCCAGATAGGCGCTCGGCCAGTTGACCAACTCGGCGATATACAGCGCTCCGGCGCCTGCTGTGATGAGAGCAAGCCGGTAACCCAGCAGCAGGCCTGCCGCCATCATGCCCTGGCGTTCCGTCGGGGCTGCATCGATGCGCCAGCCATCGATGACCACGTCCTGGGTCGCCGAGGCGAAAGCAACGAGAACCGCAGAAATAATTGTGAAGGGCAGGCCGGTCTGCGGGTTGCTCGCCGCCATGCCGATCAGCCCGGCAGCCACCCCGATCTGTGCCACGGCCATCCAGCCCCGCCGACGCCCGAGCAGGTTCGAGAGCACCGGCACGTCATAGCGATCGACGATGGGGGCCCAGAGGAACTTGAGGGAATAGGCCAGCGCCACCCAGCTCATCAGTCCGATGACGGTCAGTGAGATGCCGGCTTCCCGCAGCCAAGTCGACAGGGTGCTGAAGACGAGGAGGATGGGTAGTCCCGATGAGAAGCCCAAAGGCAGCATGAGCGCGATGCGCCCATCGGTCAGAACATCGCGGAACGAAAGACGGCGTTTGCGTGAGGCAGCCATGAAATCATCTTGAGCATGGGAAAGGCCGCTACATTGGCACAAGGCCGCGCCGATGCAAAATCAGACGCCGGCCTCGTCGCTCTCGACCGCATCGCTCAGCTTGGTGAGAAAGGTCTCAAGCGCCTCCTCGGGCGGGCAGTCCCGCTCCATGAGCACCTGCAGGCCCCATTGCTCCAGAACCGCCTGCTCCACCGGGTTGGGGCGCAGCATGAACACATAGGATTGCGGCCGGTCCCGCTCGTAGCCCGAGCCGGCCCAGGTCTTCCAGAGCCGATGCATTACGAAGCGGATGTTGAGGTCCGTCATGCTGTAGCCAATGAACAGGATGGTCTTGCCCAGCGAGTCGGACCGGAACTTGATGTCGAGGGGTGATTCGAAGGACAGGCGCTCGAGATAGTCCGTTTCCGCAATGACGATGGAGCTGTCGTCGTCGAAGTCGCCATGGTACTTCACGATCTGTGGCACCCCCTCGCGAACACGCGCCACATCCTTGGCGTTGACGATCTTCACGTAGTCCTTGCCGTGCAGATCGAAAGCCGTTTCAAGATTCCGGTCGAAATTGGTGGTGTAGACGATGGGGAAGTCGAGCCTGCAGATGAGCTCGTGCACGCGGGAGGCCTTGAGGGTGTCTTCGGGAATGGTCCAGTTCCGGTCCATCCAGCTGCGCAAGGGGCCGATGCTGCCCTGCTTGAGCCGGTAGTATTCGGCAAGCGTCAGGTAGTTGAGATCGGCTCCCTTGAACTCCGACAGGTCGACGTCGAGCTCGCCCGCAATGTGCTCGATCAGGGTTCCCCAGGAAGGCAGGCCCACGGTCATCGAGACGCCTGCCCCGGCAAACAGAATGGCCTGGCGTTTCCTGATGGCTCCAACCAGATCCTCCAGCACGCAACTCTCTCCATCGCAGTGTCCTGCCCTTAACGCACGAACCCGCCCCTCGGCTTCATTGGGATCGGCAAGGATAACTTGAGCGTTTCGCGTGTTGTCGTAGGCTGGCCCAATCAAGCAGGAGAGGCAGGGACGTGACAGGCTACCGGATCAAGCAGGTTGAAACCCTTCATGAGGGATGGCGCAGGCTCCTCAAGCTCACGGTCGAGATGCCGGACGGCAGGACCATGGCACGGGAGATCCTGAACAGCGCCGATGCCGCCGCCGTGCTGCCCTACGATCCAGAGGCCCGCAAGGTCATCCTGATCCGGCAGTTTCGCGCGCCCGTCATGCATGTGGAGGGGCAGCCCGAATTTCTCGAGGCGGTGGCAGGCCTCCTCGACGAGGACGAGCCCGAGGCCTGCGCCAGGCGCGAGGCCATGGAGGAGGCGGGCTTGCGCCTCAGCAGCCTGGAGAAGGTGGCAACCGCATGGTCGACCCCCGGCATCACCACCGAGCGGCTGCACCTGTTCCTGGCGCCCTACACGAGCGCTGACCGGGTGGAGGAGGGCGGCGGCCTAGCCGAAGAGCATGAGGAGATCGAGGTGCTGGAAATCGGCCTCGACACGCTCATGGGAATGCTGGAGCAGGGCGCCATCGCCGACATGAAGACCCTGGCGCTGATCCAGGCCCTTCAGCTCCGGCATCCGGAGCTGTTCGGAAAGGGCTGAGGATCTGCTTCCAGGCTCTGCCGAGGTTTACAAGCCGAGCCGCTGGGCATGCCAGCGCAGATGGTCTTCGATGAAGCTTGTAATGAAGAAGTAGGAGTGGTCGTAGCCCTCCTGGCGGCGCAAGGTCAGGGGCTGGCCAGCCCTAGCGCAGGCCTCTTCCAGCAGCCCGGGTTTCAACTGGTTCTCCAGAAAGCTGTCGGCCGTGCCCTGATCGACCAGAAGGTCGGGCAGGCGG
>JALYFY010000326.1 GCA_030777385.1 Pseudomonadota bacterium
ATCTTCGAGCATTCGCCCTGGATCGCCGAGCGGGCTTTCGAGGCCGGGCTTACGGCGGGACAGGACACGGCGGAGGGGCTCCATGCCGCCATGGTTCACGTGCTCTCGGAAGCGACCCACGGGCAGAAGCTGGCGCTCATCAACGCCCATCCCGATCTCGCAGGGCGCCTGAGGCTTGCCGATCTCACAGCCGATTCCCGCAACGAGCAATCGTCCGCCGGCCTCGACAGCCTCACCGAGGAGGAGCGGGATCGCTTCATGGCCCTCAACGACCTCTACAAGGAGAAATTCGGCTTCCCGTTCATCATGGCGGTCAAGGGGCGGACCAAGGACGAGATCCTGGCCGCCTTCGAGGAGCGGCTGGAGCACGACCCGGAACAGGAATTCAGCACAGCCATCGTCCAGATCGAGCTGATCGGCCTGCTCAGGCTCAAGGACCGCCTTCCGTCCTTGGCGGATGTGTTTTCCGGTTTGGCCTAAGCGGAACCGTTCAGGGCAACCGCGCGTCTTCGTCTCGGCTTGGCTGCTTGTCGGCTGAGTGTCATAAAGAGGAGAAGAACGTGGGTTTGTTCAAGTTCATCAAAGAGGCCGGCGCCAAGATCTTCGGCGGAAGCGCCGCTGCCGCCACTCCGGAAAAGCTCCAGCAGGAGGTTCAGGGGCACGGTTTCGACTCGAGCAAGCTCGGGATCCAGGTTGAAGGCGACCAGGTGAAGCTGTCGGGTCAGGCTGTGAGCCAGGAGGAGGCCGAGAAGATCATCCTTTCCCTCGGGAACACCTATGGGGTGGCTGAGGTCGATACATCCGGCTTGCAGATCGAACAGCCTTCCGCTCCCTCGACCATGTACACGGTCCAGAAGGGAGATACCCTCTGGGAGATCGCCGAAAAGCATTACGGCAAAGGCAAGGGCGCGAAATACACGGAGATCGTCAAGGCCAATTCTCCGCCGGTGAAGGATCCGGACATGATCCAGCCGGGCTGGGTCTTGCGCATTCCGCCCCTTTCTTAAAGAGCAGGCCCAATTGCGCTCCTCCCTGCAAAGCCGATATGAAACACGGACCGCAGGGAGGAACCGTTCATGAGTGAAGCACCGCAAGTCGTCGATCTCGATCGTGAGGCCATCAAGCAGGGGCTCCGCGAGGGCTCGTTCGTTCTGGTCGACGTGCGCGAGCCTCATGAATTTGCAGCCGGCCATATCCCGGGAGCCGTCTCCCATCCGCTCTCGTCCTTCGATCCCGCTGCCTTGCCCGAGGGCAAGCGGATCGTCTTTTCCTGCGCAGCGGGGGTTCGGTCGGTGAGGGCCATCGAGGCCACGCAGGCCTCGGGCCGTGACGTTCGCGAGCACTACAAGGGCGGCTTCAAGGATTGGGCGGCGGCGGGCGAGCCGGTCGAGTGAGAGGGCGCCCAAGGGCAGATCACATAGATTTGTTCTAAAGTAGAGTGCTCAAGCTTCGCGACTATGTCCTAATGTCGCCTTGCCGACGATGGTTCGTGAAGAGGCCGTCGATCGCGTCCATGAGGGAAGACATATATGAAGCGTACACTTTTCGTTGCCGGCCTTCTGGCGCTCGGCGCAACCGCAGCCATCTCCCAGAGCGATGTCGTTGCACAGCGGCAGGCTCTGATGAAGGAGATGGGCGCGCAGACCCGGCCCATCGGCGCCATGATGCGCGGACAAGAGGCTTTCGACCTCGCAAAGGTTCAGGCGAGCCTGAAGGTTCTTGCCGAGAACCCCAAGAAGTTCGTGACCCTCTTCCCCGAAAGCTCGAAGAACGCCGAGAAGACCGAGGCGTTGCCCTCCATCTGGGAGAACAAGGCAAAGTTCGAATCCTATGGGGCAAAGGCGAGCCAGGATGCCCAGACGGCCATGACCACCATCAAGGATGAGGCATCCTTCAAGACGGAAATGCCGAAGGTGCTTCAGAACTGCGGCACCTGCCACAACGAGTTCCGGAAGAAGAGCTCCTAAGCTTTTCGCACGTCACGATGGGCGGCCTTTGGGCCGCCCGTTTCATTTGTAAGGAGGATTGATGCGTAAAGCGCTCGTCGGGCTGATCGCTCTGGCTGTATTCGGTGTGCTGGGCTTCCTGGCTCTTACATCGCCGTCGGCCTATCGCGTCATCCGTGCGGAGGCGCCGGCTCCCAGCGGCAACAGAAGCCCCAGCCTGGAGAACGGCCGCATCATGTTCTTCGCAGGGGGCTGCACCTCCTGCCATGCCACCCCGAATCAGGACGACAAGCTGCGGCTGGGCGGCGGCTATGCCCTGAAATCACCCTTCGGCACCTTTCATGTGCCCAATATCTCGCCTCACAAGCAGGACGGCATCGGCTCTTGGAGTGCGGCCGACTTCATCCGAGCCATGCATGAGGGCACGTCCCCGGACGGCCGCCATTACTATCCGGCTTTTCCCTACACGTCCTATCAGAGGATGAGCGCCGACGACCTGTCGGACCTGTTCGGGTTCATGATGACGCTGGCCCCTGTCGAGGGCCGCGCGCCCGATCACGACCTGCCGTTCCCGTTCAACATCCGCCGGGGCGTCGGCCTGTGGAAGCTCGCCTTCCTGGACGGAGAGACCTTCAAGCCCGATCCGTCCAAGTCCGCGGGCTGGAATCGGGGTGCCTATCTGGTCAACGGTCCGGGCCATTGCGCCGAGTGCCACAGCGAGCGCAACGTGGCCGGCGCCATCATCGAGGACCGTCGCTTTGCTGGCGGTCCCGATCCGGAGGGCAGGGGGACCGTTCCCAACATCACCCCGCACCAGACCGGCATCGGAGGCTGGGCGCCTGAAGAATTGGCGACGCTGCTGAAGACCGGCGAGACGCCGCTGTTCGATACGGTCGGCGGCCCCATGGGGGATGTGGTGCGCAACACCGCCCAACTGCCCGACGCCGACCGTCAGGCCATGGCGGAATACCTGCTCTCCCTGCCGCCGAGGCCCGGGTTCAAGGGGCCGGAATGAGTTAAGACCTGCCGTTTCGGCAGGCTCAATCCATCACGGCGGCTTTGAGAATGCAGACCATGGTGGCGCGCCCCGGCGCATTGCCGATGCAGCGCACGGAATGGGGGCGGTCGCAGCGGTAGCGCAGGCTCTCGCCAGCTTTCGCCTGCTGAACGACACCGCCGACCTCCACCTCGAACTCGCCGTCCAGGACGGA
>JALYFY010000327.1 GCA_030777385.1 Pseudomonadota bacterium
TTTAGCGCTTCGACTTCGAGGGGCTCTTGCGAGCGCTCGACGAACGGGAGCCGGAAGACCGCTTGGCCACATTGCCCGACTTCTTCGTGGAAGAAGTGCGGCTCGATGCGGCGGCTGCGCGCTTCGGGGTCGACTTCGATGCGCTGCGGGACTTTGAGGCCGAGCCCTTGGAGGCCGTGCTCTTCGAGCCCGACTTCACCGCGCCGCGGCTGGAGCTGCGGGATGCAGACTTCTTGGCCGTCGAGCGGGCCGAGCCGGAGCGTGCCGAAGTCGAACGCGACGAAGATTTCTTGGCAGCCGACGAGGTCGACTTGGCCGAGGTCTTCTTAGCGGTGGTCTTCTTGGCAGTCGTCTTCTTGGCTGCGGCCTTGCTGCCGCCCGACTTCGAAGAGGACTTGCTCGAAGACGACTTGGCGGCCGACTTGGCCGAGGTCTTCTTAGGTGCAGTCTTCTTGGCAGTGGTCTTCTTTGCGCCGGACTTGGCCGAAGACTTCGCGGCCGACTTGGTGGTCGACTTCGCTGCGGTCTTCGTTCCGGACTTCTTGGCGGCCGTGCTCTTCTGGCCCGACTTCGCTGCGCCCGAACGGGACGACGAGCCCGTGGACTTCGCAGCGGTCTTGGTGCCGGACTTCTTGGCGCCGGATTTAGCAGAGGACTTGGAGCCCTTTGCGGAGCTGGAGGAGCCGCTGCGAGAGCTGCTCTTCTTTGCGGTCTTCTTGGTGCTGGTCGCACCGGTGTCGCCCGTGAACAACTGTGTCAGCGGGTTTGACTTGATGTCTATCGGCATTAAAGCCTCCTTCAAGAGCCTTCGCGTGCAACCGTCACGCTTGCAAGGCAACGTCGTTATACCAACGGGGTTCCGAATATCGGAAAGTGTAGACAGTAGAGTGCGCACTTTTTCTGTGGATACTTTGCTTGAGAGCAGTCTCTGCACTTGCAGCCTTGAGACCTGATATTGGGTGCAGGATGAGAGAGTTAGGGCCTCTTCCTTTGCGTGGCCGATGTGCTTTGCGGGCTTTCGGTGGATAAAAATTCAATCAGAAAATCATGGGCTTAGGCTGCTTATGAAGTTGATGTTCATGCCCTTGCGAGTAT
This sequence comes from Pseudomonadota bacterium, assembly GCA_030777385.1. Lineage (GTDB taxonomy): Bacteria > Pseudomonadota > Alphaproteobacteria > Rhizobiales > Beijerinckiaceae > Microvirga. Next base: position 1,096 of record JALYFY010000327.1, read on the forward strand.
TCGAACGTCATTGATTGCGTTCAACGTTAAAGCCTGAATCCTCTCCACTTGAAGAGGGCTGAAGAGGGTTCTCATGACGCTACAAAAATCGTCTCTGCCAATCGCAAAAAATTTCGATGCGCCGACATCGAAGCAGCCGCACACATGCCGGGTGACTCAAGAATCATGCCGCGACGCACATGGCATGAGCCGCTGACCCGACGGCTCATCCGGGCTGGCCGCTCATGTGCGGCTTGGTCGCTTGGGTTCGCATCGCGATGGAGGCTTCACGCGGTGGCGCAGGCGCGGTAAGCGAAGGAAGCATTCACATCGAACAGACCGCCGTGCCCCATCGCAGCATCCTTGCCGTCGTCCTCTGGATGAGCGGCGCGCTCCTTGCCTTCTCGGCGACCGCCATCGCGGTGCGGGCGCTTGCGCCTGCCTTCTCGATCTTCGAAATGCTTGCCGTGCGCAACGCCGCAGGCGTCCTGATCCTGCTCATCCTCGCGCTTGCCAAGCCGGAGCTCAGGCCCGGCCTGAAGCCGAGGCGCTTCAAGCTTCATCTCATGCGCAACGTCCTGCATTTCGCAGGCACGGACGGGTGGGCCTTCGGGCTCACGCTCCTGCCGCTTGCAACGGTTTTCGCGCTTGAGTTCACCACGCCGGCCTGGGTTGCCCTGCTGGCGATTCCGCTGCTCAAGGAGAAGATGACCCGAGGGCGTCTCGTGGCCGTCGTGCTCGGCTTCATCGGCATTCTCGTGATCCTGCGGCCGGGCGTGGAAACCTTGCAGCCGGCCAGTTTGCTCATGCTCGGCGTCGCCTTCAGCTTCGCGCTCGTGGCGATCATGACGAAGCGTCTCACGATGACCGAAAGCACCTTCTCGATCCTGTTCTTCATGAACCTGATGCAGCTGCCCATGAACCTTGCAGGGGTCGGCAGGGCGTTCTGGCTGCACGTACAAGCCGCCCATGCGCTGCCCCTCGTGGGCATCTCGGTCGGCGGCCTGCTCGCGCATTACTGCCTGACCAATGCCTACCGGCAGGGCGACGCGACCATGGTCGTGCCCCTCGACTTCATGCGCATCCCGCTGATCGCCTTCGTCGGCTGGCAGTTCTATGGCGAGGCGCTCGATCCCTATGTTTTCTTAGGCAGCGGCTGCATCATTCTCGGCCTTCTCTACTCCCTGCACCGCGAGGCTAAATCCGCATGACCTGGTCGCCGCAACAGGATGCCGCCCTCAAGGCCGTCGCCAGCTGGCTCCGTCGCGGAGACCAGCCGGTGTTCCGTCTGTTCGGTTACGCGGGAACGGGCAAGACGACGCTTGCCAAGCACATTGCCGAAGGTGTGGACGGCGAGGTGGCCTTCGGGGCCTATACGGGCAAGGCCGCCCTGGTGCTGCGCACGAAAGGCTGCGCGGACGCCTCCACCATTCATTCGATGATCTACCGCTCGCGGGAGTCCGACGAGAACGGTCCGCAATTCGTCATCAACCGCCAGAGCCCGGCATCCAAGGCCGACCTCATCATCATCGACGAATGCTCCATGGTCGACGAGGAGCTGGGGCGCGATCTCCTGTCGTTCGGACAGCCGGTGCTCGTGCTCGGCGATCCCGCGCAGTTGCCGCCGGTGAAGGGGGGAGGGTTCTTCACGGAGGGAGAGCCTGACGTCATGCTCACCGAGGTGCATCGTCAGGCCAAGGACAACCCGATCATCCACATGTCGATGCAGGTTCGCGAGGGCGGACGATTGGAGCCGGGCGTCTTCGGCGAGAGCCGCATCATCAGGCGTCGTGAGATCGACGCTGCGGCCGTGATGGCGGCCGATCAGGTGCTGGTGGGGCTCAACAAGACGCGGCGTCTCTACAACACGCGCCTGCGCGAACTGAACGGCTACCGCGACCCGATGCCGGCTGCCGGCGAGAAGCTCGTCTGCCTGCGCAACGACAAGACCAAGGGGCTGCTCAACGGCGGCACCTGGAGCATCCAGGCCCTGCGCGGGATCCGCAACGACTTCATCCGCATGGACGTGCTGCCCGACGACGATGCCCGCCGCAGGTCCGTGGAGGTGGCGGTGCACAAGGCCTTCTTCGAGGGCACGGAGGAGGACGTGCCTTTCGTCCTGCGGAAAGAATCCGACGAGTTCACCTATGGCTATGCGCTGACCGTGCACAAGGCCCAGGGCTCGCAATGGGACAGCCTCGT
>JALYFY010000328.1 GCA_030777385.1 Pseudomonadota bacterium
CGATCTTCATGAGCGCGCCCGCCATCTCGCGGATGCGCTGCTTCATGCGGGCCTTGCGGGCCTGCCAGGCACCGCCGCCGAGCTTGTCGAGCTGAACTTCCGTCTCCTCCGACCCGTAGCGGGTCAGAAGCTCGATGTTCTCCACCGGCAGGAAGAGGCGGTCGCCGCCGGCATAATGCAGCTCCAGGCAGTCATGCGGCGCGCCCGCCGCCTCGATGGTCTTGAGGCCCTCGAAGCGCCCGATGCCGTGGTCCACGTGCACCACGAGATCGCCCGGCGTGAGCGCCGCCACCTCGGTGAGAAAATCCTGCGGCCGCTTGGACTTGCGCTTCTGGCGCACGAGCCGGTCGCCGAGGATGTCCTGCTCGCTGATCACCACGAGATCGGCGGTCTCGAAGCCCGATTCCAGGGTCCACACGCCCACCGGGATCTCGTTTCGCGGATAGGCCAGCGCATCGGAGAAGCGGGCGATCGGCTTGGTCTGGCGCAGGTCGTGGTCCTGCAGCACGTGGCAGAGCCGCTCCCGCGAGCCCTCCGACCATGCGCCCAGCATCACGCGTTTCTTCTTGGCCTGCAGGTCGCGGATATGGGCGATCACGGCCTCAAACACATTGGCGTTCTCATCCGCCCGCTCGGCAATGAAGTTGCGGCCCTGGCGCGCCTCGCAATCGATGACGAGGCGCCCACTCGATTCCGGCACGGCAAAAGGCGTCAAACGGGCGAGCGGCAGGGCCGCGGTGCGCTCGGACCATTCATCCGGCTTGAAGTAGAGAGCATCAGGCGGCAGCGGGCGATAGGGCGCGACCCCGGGCTGGTTCTGCCCCATGCCCTCGCGTCGCGCGTCGTAGTAATCCTTCACCTGCGACATCCGCTCGGCAGCGGCATCGTCGGCCAGCGTGTCGAACACCACCGGAATGCCGGGCAGGTAGTCGAGCAGCGTGTCGAGATGGTCGTGAAACAGCGGCATCCAGTGCTCGAGCCCGGGATAGCGCCGCCCCTCGCTGATCGCCTCGTAGAGCCGGTCGTCGCGGGTCGGCGCGCCGAAGGCCGCCACATAGGCCTGCCGGAAGCGCTTGATGCTCTCCGTGGTGAGCTGAACCTCGCTCATGGGCACGAGGTCGAGGGAGCGCAGGGTGCCGACGGTGCGCTGGTTCTCGGGATCGAAGGCGCGGATCGATTCCAGGGCATCGCCGAAGAAGTCGAGACGGACCGGGTTGGGCAGGCCCGCCGGATAAAGATCGATGATGCCGCCGCGCACCGCATATTCGCCCGTGTCCCGCACGGTGCCGGTGCGCATGAAGCCGTTGGACTCCAGCCAGGCGATCAGCTGGGTCGTGTTCACCACGTTGCCGGGCGCAGCCGAGAACGTCTCCGCCGCGATGCGGGCCCTGGGCGGCACCCGCTGAACAAGAGCGTTCACCGTGGTCGAGAGGATGCGCGGCTTGTCCTCGGAGGTCTTGGAGCGGGCAAGCCGCGCCAGGGTCGTCATGCGCTGCGCGGTGATCGAAGGATTGGGCGACACCCGGTCATAGGGCTGGCAGTCCCAGGCCGGGAAGGTCAGGATCTCGATCTCGGGCGCGATGAAGCCGAGGCTGTTGGCGAAGTTCTGCTGCCGCTGCCCGTCGCGGGCCACATGCACCAAAACCGCCGGCCCCTCCACCTGCCCTGAGAGCCCGCGCGCGAGATCCGCGACCGCAAGCGCATCGAAGCCGTCCGGCACGCTGGACAGGGTCAGGCTTTGGCCCTTCTTCAGGGCGTCGAGGGCACGGGTCAGGGCTGGCTTCATGGTGGAGTGTGGGGCCATAGGGTAAGAAACGCGGGCTTTTCGGCAGGGTTCGACGAAGAGTGGTCTTTTCGGTGTCATCCCCGGCGGTCCGCAGGACCGGGAAGGGGATCCACAATGGGGCACACCGTTATGGATTCCCTTCCCCTCCGCTACGCTCCGGCCGGGAATGACACTGGAGGAAACGCGGCGTCAACTATGGATCGGCGACGTGTGGGTGTGGAACGCCTTCAGGCGCCCGAACAGGGGCGTGTCGTAATTCGATGGCGTCTCGATCTCGCCCGTGATCCAGCCCAGAAGATCCCGGTCGGTCACCTCGATCAGGCGCTCGAACTCGGCCAGATCCTCCTCGGAGAGGTCGCCGATCTCCGCATCCGCGAAACGGCCCATGATCAGGTCCATTTCCCGCATGCCCCGATGCCAGGAACGGTAGAGGATTTGCCTGCGGCGGACATCGAGGCCGGCGCTGGTGCGTGTGGTTCCGCTCATGAAGATGCTCCGATCCAAAAGATGCCGTCGCCTCGGGGCGGCTTGATCGCTATATAGCTATCTCCCCTCTCCTTGCACCCCATTTGAATGTCATTGCGTCCTTCCATTCTCGATCCGCTGTTCGCCCCGGCCAACACCCTGCCCGGCGTCGGACCGAAAATCGCGCCCCTGCTCGACCGGCTCCTGGGTGAGCAGGGGCGGCCGACGCGCGTGGCGGATCTTCTGTTCCATCTGCCGAGCAGCGGCATTTCCCGCGAGATGAAGGGCTCGGTGGCCGACGCTCCCGTGGGCGAGCCGGTGACGCTCTCCGTCACCGTCGTGGCGCACCGCCCGCCCCCTCCCGGCCGCCGCGCGCCCTACCGGATCATCGTGGAGGACGAGACCGGCGACGTGACCCTGATCTTCTTCAACGGCCAGCGGCCCCGCCTCGAAAAGCTCCTGCCGCACGGGGAGCGCCGCTACGTCTCCGGCAAGATCGAGCTGTGGGAAGGCCGGCGCCAGATGGTCCACCCGGACAGGATCCTGGACGAGCGCGGCATCGAGAGCCTGCCGGCGGTGGAGGCGGTCTACGGCCTGACTGAGGGCCTCTCGTCCCGGATGGTCGGCCGCTTCATCGGCGCAGCCCTGGAAACGGTGCCGCACCTGCCCGAATGGCAGGATGCCGCTTGGCTCGACCGCAACGGCCTGCCGGACTTCCGACAGGCACTCTTTGCCCTGCACAGACCCGACAATGCGGCGCAGCTCTCCGAGGATGCGCTCGCGAAATCCGCGCCGCGCCGGCGCTTGGCTTATGACGAGTTGCTGGCCTCGCAGCTGGCGCTCGCCCTCGTCCGGAGCCGCATGCGGCGGCTTCCCGGCCGGGTGAATGCGGGCGACGGCCGCCTGGTGGAGCGCCTGAAGGCCGCCCTGCCCTTCGGGCTCACCGGCTCGCAGGCTCAAGCCGTCGAGGATATCCGCCGCGATCTCATGTCCGACAAGAAGATGCTGCGGCTCCTCCAGGGCGATGTGGGCTCGGGCAAGACCGT
>JALYFY010000329.1 GCA_030777385.1 Pseudomonadota bacterium
AACGAGCATCTGGCGTCCTGGATGCGTCCGTCAACCTTGCGACCGAGCGTGCCACAGTTCGCTACGTCGGCAGCTCGGAGGTGGTGGACCGCCTGATCAGTGCTGTTGAGAACACGGGATATGAGGCCGCAGCCATCCGCCAGGACAACGACCAGTCAGATCGTGAAGCGGTCACCCGGGAGACTGAGATCCGCAATCTCCAGCGGTCCCTCATGACAGCAGCCATCCTTACCCTGCCGGTTTTCGCTCTTGAGATGGGCTCCCACTTCATCCCGGCGGTCCATGACTGGGTGATGGGAACGCTTGGGCACCGGACCAGCTGGTACCTGCAGTTCGTGTTGACGTCCCTTGTTCTGTTTGGGCCAGGCCTGCGCTTCTTCCGCAAAGGCATCCCTGCCCTCCTGCGCTGGGCGCCGGACATGAACTCCCTGGTGGTGCTCGGCACGAGCGCGGCCTACGCCTATTCCGTTGTGTCGACCTTCCTGCCGGCTGTCCTTCCGGCAGGCTTGGACAACGTCTATTACGAAGCGGCTGCCGTGATCGTGACGCTGATCCTTCTCGGCCGCTATCTGGAGGCCAAGGCGAAGGGGCGCACCTCGGAGGCAATCAAGCGCCTTATGGGGCTGCAGGCCAAAACCGCTCGGGTGATGCGCGGCGGCGAAGTCCTGGAGATCCCGCTCGATCGAGTGCTCGCGGGCGACATCGTCCAGGTACGTCCTGGCGAACGCATCCCGGTCGATGGAGAGGTCGTTGAGGGCTCCTCCTTCGTGGACGAATCCATGATCACGGGCGAACCGGTTCCGGCGCAGAAGACTCAAGGCGCGGAAGTGGTTGGCGGGACGATCAACAAGACAGGGAGCTTCTCCTTCCGGGCAACCCGTATCGGTGCGGACACGGTGCTGGCTCAGATCATCCGCATGGTTGAGCAGGCGCAAGGATCGAAGCTTCCGATCCAAGCGGTCGTTGACAGGGTGACGGCTTGGTTCGTGCCCGCCGTGATGGCGGCAGCCGTCCTGACCTTCTTGGTCTGGCTTTTCCTCGGTCCTGACCCGGCTCTCACATTCGCGCTGGTCAATGCGGTTGCCGTGCTCATCATCGCCTGCCCCTGCGCCATGGGACTTGCCACCCCGACCTCGATCATGGTCGGCACCGGCCGGGCGGCGGAGCTTGGCGTACTGTTTCGCCGGGGTGAAGCCCTACAGAGCTTGAAGGAAATCGGCATAGTCGCCCTCGACAAGACCGGCACCCTTACTCAGGGACGCCCCGAAATGACGGATTTCATAACGTCTTCCGGCTTTTCCGAGCGAGAGACCTTGAGGCTCATTGCTGCCGTGGAAAGCCGCTCCGAACACCCAATCGCGCAGGCCATCGTCGCGGCAGCCGAGCGGCGGGGGCCTGCCCTACCCAGCATCGAGAGCTTCGAGGCCGTGCCGGGCTTCGGGGTGTCCGCCCTGGTCGAGGGACGGAAAGTGGATGTGGGCGCAGACCGCTTCATGACGAAACTTGGACTAGCCGTTTCTGATATTGCCGAGACGACAGCCCGCCTCGGCGCCGAGGGCAAGAGCCCGCTTTATGCTGCCGTCGACGGCAGGCTTGCTGCCGTCATTGCGGTTGCGGACCCGATTAAGCCTTCCACCCCGGAGGCGATTTCGGCCCTGCATGCTCTGGGGCTGAAGGTCGCCATGATCACCGGCGACAACCGCAAGACAGCCGAGGCCATAGCAAAGCAGATCGGCATCGACCAAGTGGTCGCGGAGGTGTTGCCCGACGGCAAGGTCGAGGCTGTCAAGCGCCTGCGGGAGGCTTATGGACAGATCGCCTTCGTCGGCGACGGCATCAACGATGCTCCCGCCCTGGCCGATGCCGATATCGGCATCGCCATCGGCACGGGCACGGACATTGCCATCGAGAGTGCGGATGTGGTGCTCATGTCGGGGGACGTGCGCGGCGTGGTCAATGCCATTGCGCTCTCGAAGGCAACGATCCGCAACATCCGGCAGAACCTGTTCTGGGCCTTCGCGTACAACGTTCTGCTGATCCCGGTTGCAGCAGGTGTCCTCTATCCAGTCGATGGCACCCTGCTCTCCCCGATTTTTGCAGCAGGCGCCATGGCGCTGTCTAGCGTCTTCGTTCTCGGTAATGCCCTGCGGCTACGCCGCTTCAGGGCTCCCATTCCGTCCACACAGGTCGCCTCCACCTCCCCTCAAGCCATCGAAGGTGCCGCATGAACATCGGACAGGCAGCCGCAGCCTCAGGCGTCTCGGCCAAGATGATCCGCTACTACGAATCCATTGGGCTGATCCCCAAGACCGTGCGCACGGAGTCCGGGTACCGGATTTATTCGGACCGCGACGTGCATACCCTGCGCTTCATCCGCCGGGCCCGGGATCTCGGTTTTTCCGTCGAGCAGATCGCCGATCTTGTCTCGCTCTGGCATGACCGGGAACGGGCCAGCAAGGATGTGAAGACCATCGCGCTCGAACATGTGGGAGTACTTGAACGCAAGATCCGGGAATTGCAGGAGATGGCCACGACTCTCAAGCATCTCGCCCGAAACTGCCACGGCGATGCGCGTCCTCACTGCCCGATCATCGAGGAGTTGGCTAACGACGAGGCCGTGCCTCTTTCGGTCAAACCGGATGCCAAATTTGGTACCTTGGGAAAATCTCCGGCCCGATAGCGTCACCCCGAGAGGCAGCCATCAGGCTGCCATCTCGACCTCGCGGCCGCGACCCAGATCATGCATGATCTGCACGTATCGCGGCATACTCTTGATCTGACGCCCGTAATGGCGGCGTAGCGCGTCTGTGAGACGTCCATTGCGGGATAGAAGCTCATCCGCAAAGCTGACCATAAGCGAATTCGGCCAAGCCTGAGGGCGTATTGCGGTCAGCCGCTCGAACAGCCTGTCCTCGTTCTCCTCCGGATTGGACTGGGCCAGGAGCGTCAGCATCGCGGCGGTCGAGCGGGACACGCCCATATGGCAATGGACGAGCAGGTGTCCCTCGGCCCTCTCGGCACCTCCTGCCGCTACCTCGTCGCCAAAGCGCAGGACCTCCTCCACATGCTCCGGCCGGGGCAGGATCATGCCTTCGATCGGATTGATGATGTCGTGGAAGCGCAGGATCGTCCTGTGGTGGGGATCATAGGCTTCGAACGCCTCCGGGTCGGGATGATCCGGGTCGAGAATCGAGAGAACATGGGTCACGGATCGGCCCCGCTGGTCAGGTAGTTCCGAGATGCCGCAGATCGTCAGCATCTGTATGGATATGGGCTGCATCGAAAACGCTCTTTAAAAAAGGCGAGGAGGAGACCTCTTTGAACCTATCGAAGGGCTTAACTCTCTTCCATGCAATAAGATCGCTCCGTTCAAAAGACTGTGTCTTGCAAACCACAACGGGCTTCTGCCACATTTCCGCCACGAGACATCCACCTTCTCGTCACCACCGAGACTATGTCTCTTTAAGAGTACCGCTGCTGCTCCCAGGCACTGGCGGATGAATCAAAAACCAGAAACTGCAGGTTGCCCCCACTGATGTTTGCTGCGCCGGTCTCAAGTCTGTTTTCACTGCGAAGAGTTCTTCGCTTCCTCACCCTTCTTCTACCGGTTGCCCTAGCAGCCTGCGTATCCACACAGGCTCCTGTGCAGCAGGCCGTGCGCCGCATCGATCCAGCTTACGCGGCCATGTATGGACCCCGCCCTGACGAGCCGCATCCCCTTCCGGCCACCGATATCTCCGAGGTCGATCCACAGTTCCTGCGCCGCGAGGTTGCTTATTACGGCCGCGAGGAGCCCGGCACCGTCGTGGTCGATACCACGGCGCGCTATCTCTACCTCGTGCGTGAGGGCGGCCGGGCGATCCGCTATGGCATCGGCGTGGGCAAAGAGGGCCTCGCCTGGAGCGGCCGCGCCCGTGTGGGCCGCAAAGCGGCCTGGCCGCGCTGGACCCCGACCGCCGCGATGATCAAGCGCGAGCCCGAGCGCAACGCCAAATGGGCCGGCGGCATGGAGGGCGGATTGAACAATCCCCTCGGTGCCCGGGCCCTGTACCTTTATGACAACGGCGTCGATACCATGTACCGCATCCATGGCACGACGGAGCCTTGGTCCATTGGCCAGTCTGTGTCGAGCGGCTGCATCCGCATGTTCAACCAGGACATCATCGACCTCCACAGCCGGGTGCCCGTCGGCTCGCCCGTGGTCGTTCTGAGAGGACAGCGCCTGTTCGAGGTGGAAGACGAAATGCGGGTGTCGTCCGCCTACTGACTGCAACCTTGAGAATAGGACGAGCAGAAGGGCTGGCGGCCACCAGCCCTTTTTCTTTGCTGCTTGCAAGGTCGGAGGTAAGATGGCCGTGTCTCTGCTGGAGGCATGGCCATGACCGTAGAACGCGCGATTCTTCTGACCGTCGGCGGGCTTATCATCGCGAGCGTCCTGCTCGCTGTTTACGTGAGCCTCAACTGGCTTTGGCTTACCGGAATTCTTGGTGCCCATCTCGTTCAGGCATCCTTCACCGGCATCTGTCCGGTGGTGATGATGTTCAAGCGGCTGGGTTTGCCAAGCAAGCCCGGCTTTACCTAAGATTCTTCATGATTTGATGTCTCCTGAAGCGCGATCTAGCCCTATTCAGGCCTTGTCCTCTGGAGGGTCGGCTCAAGTGACCTATGAATCAAAGTCCAAGAACCCTGAAAAGGAGCGCTCATGGACGAATGGTTCCGCCCGGCCCTGGACTTCATAACGCGCGTCATCGAGGTCGGAGGGATCGCCATCATCGTTCTGGGGATCCTGGGCGCAAGCATCGCTGTCCTTTGGCAGGTTCTGCGAGGCCGATCAGGATCGGAGGCTTTCAATCTCTACCGCTCGAACCTCGGGCGCGCCATCCTGCTAGGGCTGGAATTCCTGGTGGCTGCCGACATCATCAACACGGTCGCCATCGAGCCATCGCTCGAGAGCCTGCTCATCCTCGG
>JALYFY010000330.1 GCA_030777385.1 Pseudomonadota bacterium
TCGTGGTTCATAGGTGCGGTTCTGGCTCAGCACGCTCCAGGCAACGCGGGCCAGCTTGTTGGCCAAAGCCGCAGCCAGCACGTTGTGGTGCAGGCGTGTGGACGCGGCGGTGAGCCACTTCCCGAAACTGTGCTGGTGCCACTTCGCCGGCCAGAGCAGCAGCACGCGAGCGGCCTGGACCAGCAAGGAGCGCAGGTAGCTGTTCCCCCGCTTCGACAGGCGGCCCAGCACGGTTCTGTCTCCGGTGGAGTTCTGGCGAGGCACCAAGCCGAGCCAAGCCCCGAAGTCACGTCCCTGGCTGAAGGCGGCTGCGTTGCCGATGGCGGCCACCATGGCGCTGGCGATGATCGGTCCAACTCCCGGCACGCTCATCAGACGCTGGCAGGCCTCGTCCGCCGCCACCAAGGCTTCACTCTCGCGGGTCACCGCCTCGATGCGCTCATCTAGGTGATGCCAGTCCTGCACCAGGCCTTCGACCAAGTGTACCATGCGCGGCGTGAGAACATCGGTGCGTTGGGCCAGGATGTCTGGGAGCGCCTGCCGCAGGGAACGCAGCCCCTGTCGGACGGCGATGCCGCGCTCCAGCAGAAAGGTGCGGATCTGGTTGATCACCGCTGTGCGCTGGCTCACCAGCCGTGAGCGCACGCGGTGCAGGGCTTGCAGGTCGAGTTGCTCGACTGTCTTGGTGGGCACGAACCGCATGGTGGGGCGGAGCACCGCCTCGGCTATCGCCTCAGCGTCGCGCAAGTCATTCTTGTGGCTCTTGCGGAAGGGCTTCACGAACTGGGCTGGGATCAGCTTCACGTTATGGCCTAAGGCCAGCAACTGACGGCTGAGATGATGGGCACCGACACAGGCTTCCATGCCGATCAGGCAGGAGGGCATGTTGGCCAGCCGTGCCTCGACCTGGCCACGGGAGAGCTTCTGGCGCAGGACAATGGCACCACGGGCATCCAGGCCGATGAGGTGGAAGCTGTTCTGGCCGATGTCGATCCCAAGGGTGGCAACGTACTGAAGCGGAGCTGTGGGCATGGCGCAAGTCCTCGTGCTGGGCGCCCCTGATGAAGGGTGCGCCGGTAAGCACGGCCGGTCCATCCCATTAGCGGACGGTTGCTGAAGACTAAACTATTTTTCTAGACCTGGTGGTTTTGGAGCGGGAGCCAATCATCTTCTACAAAGAAGACACCTCCCATGGCCGAATCATGCTTCTCCCCTAGTATTCTCCTAGGGAGAAAGATCATGATTGAACGCCGACCACTGACCCTTCACGTACCAGAGCCGGCCGTTAGACCGGGGGGAGCCCCTGATTTCTCCAATGTCAAGATCCCCAAGGCTGGGGCGGTGCCTCGGCCGAATGTCGACGTGGATCCGGAAACCATACGTGATCTCGCGTTTTCCATCATCCGGGTTCTCAACCGCAGCGGAGAGGCGGTGGGGCCATGGGCAGGCCTTCTGAGCGATGAGGAACTCCTGGAGGGATTGCGGCACATGATGACGCTGCGCACCTTCGACGCCAGGATGCTGATCGCCCAAAGGCAGGGAAAGACATCCTTCTATATGCAGCATCTGGGTGAGGAGGCCATCAGCTGCGCCTTCCGGAGAGCGCTGTCGCCAGGGGACATGAACTTTCCGACTTACCGGCAGGCGGGGCTCCTGATCGCCGGCGGCTATTCCATGGTCGACATGATGTGCCAAGTCTATTCGAATTCGCGCGACCCGCTCAAAGGACGCCAGTTGCCCGTGATGTACTCCTCCAAGGAGCACGGGTTCTTTACGATCTCGGGCAATCTTGCGACCCAATACGTACAGGCGGTCGGCTGGGCGATGGCGTCAGCGATCAGCCGCGACACTAAGATCGCCGCGGCCTGGATCGGAGACGGCTCGACGGCGGAGTCGGACTTCCACGCTGCCCTCGTCTTCGCCTCGACCTACAAGGCGCCCGTGGTCCTCAACATCGTCAACAATCAATGGGCGATCTCGACCTTCCAAGGCATCGCTCGGGGCGGGGCGGGAACTTTCGCCGCCCGTGGCCTGGGCTTCGGTATCCCCTCGCTCCGCGTCGACGGCAATGACTATCTCGCAGTCTACGCTGTTGCCAAATGGGCCATCGAGCGTGCCCGTCGAAATCTTGGGCCCACGCTCGTGGAATACGTGACCTACCGCGTGGGCGCGCACTCGACCTCCGACGATCCGTCAGCCTACCGCCCGAAGACCGAGTCCGACGCCTGGCCGCTCGGCGACCCGGTCATCCGCCTCAAGAACCATTTGATCGTGCGCGGGGTCTGGTCGGAGGAGCGACACAAACAGGCGGAAGCCGAGATCCTGGATACGGTCATCGCTGCCCAGAAGGAGGCAGAGAGCTACGGCACGCTTCATGCTGGTGCGAAGCCTTCCGCACGGGACATGTTCGAGGGCGTTTACGACGAGATGCCGCCGCATCTGCGTCGTCAGCGTCAGCAGGCGGGAGTTTGAGCCATGGCGCGCATGACGATGATCGAGGCCATCCGCGATGCCATGGACGTGATGATGGCGCGCGACGAGCGGGTGGTGGTCTTTGGCGAGGACGTCGGCTATTTCGGCGGAGTATTCCGGTCCACGGCAGGCCTCCAGCAGAAATACGGAAGGACCCGCTGCTTCGATACTCCGATCAGCGAGGCCGGGATTGTCGGAACCGCCATCGGCATGGCCTCCTATGGTCTCCGGCCCTGCATCGAAATCCAGTTCGCCGACTACATGTACCCTGCCTATGACCAGATCGTGTCCGAAGCGGCGCGGCTGCGCTATCGCTCGAACGGCGAGTTCACCTGTCCGCTCGTCATCAGGATGCCGACGGGAGGAGGTATCTTCGGCGGGCAGACCCACAGCCAGAGCCCTGAGGCGCTGTTCACCCACGTGGCAGGGTTGAAGACGGTGGTGCCATCCAACCCTTATGACGCAAAGGGCCTGCTGATCGCTGCGATCGAAGATCCTGACCCGGTCATATTCCTCGAGCCGAAACGGCTCTACAACGGCCCCTTCGACGGTCATCACGACCGCCCGGTCACATCCTGGTCGAAACACGATCTAGGCGAGGTGCCCAGTGGCCATTTCACCCTTCCGCTTGGCAAGGCATCGGTCGTTCGTGAAGGTTCGGCCATGACCGTGCTGGCTTATGGGACGATGGTCTATGTCGCGGAGGCTGCTGCGGCGGAGATGGGCGTCGATGCCGAGATCATCGATCTGCGCACGCTGATCCCCCTCGATATGGAGACCCTTAGGGCATCTGTCAGCAAGACGGGGCGATGCGTCATCGTCCACGAGGCCACGCTCACCTCGGGCTTTGGAGCGGAGCTGGCGGCTCTCGTCCAGGAAGCCTGCTTCTTCCAACTCGAGGCGCCGATCGCCCGGGTGACCGGATGGGATACGCCCTATCCGCATGCGCAGGAATGGGACTACTTCCCAGGACCGGCGCGCGTCGGGCGCGCCCTTGTCGAGACGATGGAGGCCTGACGTGGGCGAGCACTTGATTAAGATGCCCGATGTGGGCGAGGGGATTGCCGAAGCCGAAGTCGTCGAGTGGCACGTGAAGGTCGGCGATCTCGTCCGCGAGGACATGGTGTTGGCGGCGGTCATGACCGACAAGGCCACCGTGGAGATCCCGTCTCCGGTCGACGGCGAGGTCGCTTGGCTGGGTGCACAGATTGGGGATGTGATGGCGATCGGGGCTCCCTTGATTCGGCTGACGGTCGAGGGTGAGGGCACGGCTCCTTCGGGCGCAAAGGCGGAGGCGAGAGCCGCGGGGGAGCATGCGCAGCCCGTTGCAGTCGTCACCGATGCCGTCATGCCCGAAAAGGCACCTGGCGCTGTGGCCGATCAGCCGGCCAAGAGCGTTGCGCGTCGTGTGCCTGAGGACGCGAGACGTAGCCGCGGACCGCAGCTGCATGGCGCTCCTGTCATGCGCGCGGAGGGCGAGAGGCCGATCGCCTCACCCGCCGTGCGGCTTAGGGCGCGGGAGGCTGGAATCGATCTCCGGCAGGTGTCCGGCACGGGCCCCGCGGGCCGGATCACGCATGAGGATCTGGACGCCTTCATCACCCACGGACGGCAGGCCGCCAAGGCGCCGGGCCTTGCGCAGAAGACATCGGTCGAACATATCAAAGTCGTCGGACTGCGCCGCAAGATCGCGGAAAAGATGGCGATCTCGAAATCGCGCGTTCCCCACATTACCTACGTCGAGGAGGTCGACGTCACGGCGTTGGAGGACCTGCGGGCGGCGCTCAATGCGAGCAGGCGGGCTGATCGACCGAAACTGACCTTGCTGCCGTTCGTGATGCAGGCCATGGTGAAAGCTATTGCCGAGTACCCCCATCTGAACGCAATCTACGACGATGACGCTGGCGTCATCCACCAGCATGGCGGCGTGCATATCGGCATCGCGACGCAGACGAACGCGGGCCTCGTGGTCCCAGTGGTGCAGCATGCAGAGGGGCGCGACCTTTGGGGCTGCGCAAGCGAGCTGAACCGCCTTGCCGAAGCGGCGAAAGCCGGAACGGCGACCCGCGAGGAGTTGGGCGGGTCCACCATCACGATCACGTCGTTGGGCGCCATGGGTGGCATCGTCACGACGCCAGTCATCAACTATCCCGAGGTCGCCATCATCGGTGTCAACAAGATCATGGTGCGGCCGGTATGGGATGGGGCGACCTTCATCCCCCGCAAGATGATGAACCTATCTTCCAGCTTCGACCACCGTGTCATCGACGGCTGGGACGCGGCGGTCTTCGTGCAGCGCATCAAGACGCTGCTGGAGGCACCTGCCATGATCTTCGTGGAGGCTTGATTGGATGAAGGACATTTCCTGCAAGCTGCTCGTCATCGGTGCGGGGCCGGGCGGCTATGTCTGCGCAATTCGAGCAGGTCAGCTCGGGATCGATACGGTGATCGTCGACGCCAAAAAGCCCGGCGGAACCTGCCTCAATGTAGGCTGCATCCCCTCCAAAGCCTTGATCCATGCAGCTGAGGAATATGACAGGATCGTCCACCTAGCGTCAGGTCAGAGTTCTCTCGGAATCAGAGCGGCAAAGCCCGAGATCGACCTTTCTCAAACTATTGAGTGGAAGGATGGCATCGTCAGCCGCCTCAACGGCGGAGTGGCAGCGCTGCTCAAGCGGGCGAAGGTCAAGATGGTTAGCGGGTGGGCCCGCTTCCGCGACGGCAAGACGGTTGAGGTGGAGACGGAAACGGGTCCGCAGATCATCCACGCTGAGAATATCGTGATCGCCACGGGATCGGCCACGGTCGAGTTGCCCAACCTGCCGTTCGGTGGACGCGTGATCTCCTCCACGGAGGCGCTGTCGCTGACTGCGGTTCCTGAAAGGCTTGCGGTGATTGGTGGCGGCTACATCGGCCTGGAACTCGGAACGGCATTCGCCAAGCTGGGAGCCAAAGTGACCATCGTCGAGGCTCAGGATCGGATCCTGCCGCTGTATGATGCTGAGCTGACCCGCCCGGTCAGCAAACGGTTGCGAGCCCTGGGAGTCGAGGTCCTGACCGGCGCGAAGGCTAAAGGGCTGGCGAGAGCCGGCGATGCGCTGCTGGTGGAAGCTGCAGATGGCAGGGAGATGTCGCTGGTCGTGGACAGGGTCCTCGTGACGGTCGGCCGCAAGCCGGTCACCCAAGGCTGGGGGATGGAAGAACTAGTTCTCGACATGGACGGTCCCTTCATCCGGATCGGGGAGAGAGGCGAGACCTCGATGCGTGGGATCTATGCCATCGGCGATGTCACCGGCGAGCCGATGCTGGCCCACCGCGCTATGGCGCAGGGCGAGATTGTGGCCGAGATCGTTGCTGGTCACAAACGCGTCTGGGACAAGCGGGCCATTCCGGCCGTCTGCTTCACCGATCCGGAGATCGTCGCCGTCGGTCTAACCCCGGACGAGGCGCACAGGGTCAGTGGCGAGGTTCGGGTGGGGCTTTTCCCTTACTCCGCCAATGGCCGGGCCATGACCAAGCTCAGTGAGGACGGCTTCGTGCGCATCGTCGCCCGGGCCGATAATCATCTGGTTCTGGGTATCCAGGCCGTGGGGCAGGGCGTGTCCGAGCTTGCTGCCGTTTTCGGTCTGGCTCTTGAGATGGGGGCGCGTCTCGAGGACATCGCCGGTACGATCCATGCACACCCAACGCAGGGCGAAGCGTTCCAGGAAGCCGCCCTCAAAGGCCTGGGGCGCGAACTCCATCATTGACGAGGCCAGTCCATTACCTTGCGACCATTCTGCTCCTTCAGAAGGATGGGAAGAGTGGAATGGTCGGAGTGTTCGATAGGACCTGCTGGCCCGCTTCAGATTGCAATGGAAGCAAGGCTGAAGGCTCGATCAGCAAGGCCTTCGTGGACTTTTATAGGATCGATCCCAAAATGTGCATTGTGTTGTCACCGACGAACGTCTCCTTCTGGCACAGCCCGGAAGTAGACCGAATGTCGGTTTACGGTTGAAACACGGGACGTTCCTGAAGGCAGGGGATCTTTAGACGTCTTAATCCATAGACGTTTGGCACATTGCCGAAAAGCGATGGTATGCTGGGTTAGAGGATGTCAAGGCGCGTGTGTCCGGGCCACACGCGCCTTGATAAGAGGATCCCTCAGTTCTGGGGCTGCGGGACGAACCCCCCGTCGCTCTCCCGCGGCCGGCCACGGCCGGCGGTGGGGACGGCGGAGCCGCGGGCAGGCGAGACCGCATCGCCGGTCTCCCGGATCGGCGGCTGGCCGTCCATGAGGTTGCGGATCTCCTCGCCCGATAGGGTCTCGTACTCCAGGAGACCGCGGGCCAACGCCTCAAGTTCGTGCTGCTTCTCGGTCAGGATGCGGCGGGCGTCGTTGAGCCCGTCCTCCACGAGACGGCGGACCTCGGAGTCGATCTTCTGGGAGGTCGCCTCGGAGATGTTCTGCTGGCGCCCCATGGACATCCCTAAGAACACCTCGTCCTGGTTCTCCCCATAGGCCACGGTGCCGAGCTCAGG
>JALYFY010000331.1 GCA_030777385.1 Pseudomonadota bacterium
ACGCCGGTGGCCTTGGCGTACCAGATCTCGTCCGTGCGGGCGAGGCCAACCGCCATGGCGTTGACCAGGATGTTGCCGTTGTAGCGCTTGTCGAAGCCGACAGAGCCGCCGACGGTGGGCACGCCGAAGGAATTGCCGTAGCCGCCGATGCCCGCGACCACGCCGGAGACGAGATGCGGGGTCTTGGGATGATCCGGCTCGCCGAAGCGCAGGAAGTTCAGCGCCGCGATGGGCCGCGCCCCCATGGTGAACACGTCGCGAAGAATCCCGCCGACGCCCGTGGCTGCGCCCTGGTAGGGCTCGATGAAGGACGGGTGGTTGTGGCTTTCCATCTTGAAGATGCAGGCGAGCCCGTCGCCGATATCGATGACGCCCGCATTCTCGCCCGGACCCTGAATCACCCAGGGAGCCTTCGTGGGCAGGCCGCGCAGGTGGATGCGGGAGGACTTGTACGAGCAGTGCTCGTTCCACATGGCCGAGACGATGCCGAGCTCGGTAATGGTCGGCTCGCGGCCGATCAGGTTCACGAAGCGCTCGTACTCATCGGCTTTGAGCCCATGCTCCTTGACCAGCTCCGGGGTGATGGCGACGTCGTTGCGGATCATCGGGGTCTCGCTTCTTTCACCCTCTCCGGTGAGGAGAGAATAGACAATCAAGTGTCGTCAGTATCTGGCCGGAGGAGCGCCGGCAGCCCTCCTCCCCCTTGTGGGGAGGAGTTGGAGGTGGGGGTGTGAGCGATAGCCTATGAAGGCCTGGCGCCGGCACCCCCACCCTGGCCCTCCCCACAAGGGGGAGGGGAAACACGCGCCATATTCTTTACCGGCGAGGTCCTCAGGCTGAGGAGGCGTCTCGTCCCCGCATTGGCATCAAGCCGCTTTCGGGAAACTCGACACGAGGCTCTCGAACAGGCCGCGCCCGTCGGTGCCGCCCACGAGGTCTTCGATCAGGTTTTCCGGATGGGGCATCATGCCGAGCACGTTGAGCTTCTCCGAATAGATGCCCGCAATGGAGTTCATGGAGCCGTTGCGGTTGGCGTCCTGCGTGACGTGGCCCTGCGCGTCGGCGTAGCGGAAGGCCACCAGGCCCTCGCCCTCGAGGCGCTTCAAGGTTTCCTCGTCCGCCGTGTAGTTGCCTTCGCCATGCGCCACGCACACATCGATGGCCTGACCCTTGGCATAGGCCTTGGTGAAGGCGGTGTCGTTGCGCTCGACCCGCAGGAACTGCCGGTGGCAGATGAACTTCAGGTTGGCGTTGCGCATCAGGATGCCGGGAAGGAGCCCGGATTCGCACAGGATCTGGAAGCCGTTGCAGATGCCGAGCACGAGGCCGCCCCGCGCCGCATGGGCCCGAACGGCGTCCATCACGGTGGCGCGGCCGGCAATGGCGCCGCAGCGCAGGTAGTCGCCATAGGAGAAGCCGCCCGGCAGGACCACGAGGTCCGTGCCCTGCGGCAGCTCCGTTTCAGCATGCCAGACCTTCTCCACCTGGGAACCGGCGGATTTGAGCGCCCGCAGCACATCGCCTTCGCGATTGGAGCCGGGGAAGACGATGACGGCAGATTTCATGGAAGCCTCACGCGATTTCGACGCGGTAGTTTTCAATCACGGTGTTCGCCAGCAGCTTCTCGCAGGCTGCCTTGAGGGCGGCTTCCGCCTCGGACTTGTCGGCCGTGCCAAGCTCGATATCGAAGACCTTGCCCTGGCGCACGCCTGCGATGCCTTCGACGCCGAGCGACTTGAGGGCGCCTTCGATAGCCTTGCCTTGGGGGTCGAGAACGCCGTTCTTGAGGGTCACGGTGACACGCGCTTTCATGGAGGCCTCGGGCTGTTTCAGATGTGCCCAACGCCATAAAGCCATTGGGCGCAAGTGACAACGGCCTCGGAGCACGAACCGGTGAAGTGGAGGCCGGTTCCGCGCAAGATCGTGCGGTAAGCCTGTAACTCTATGAGCCCAATTCGCGGGCAGCGACCTGACGGGCCGTTTCATGCACAGCCCCGGCATCCTCGCCGATCACCAGGACAACCGACAGGGCCTCCCCTTCGCGCTTGCCGAAGGCCGCCCCATAGGCCGCACGCCTTGCGCCGTCCGCAGGCGCCAGATCGATGGCGAAGCCCGGATGAGGCCCCGCTTTCAGGCGCTCCACTGCAATCCGTGCCTGCACCGGCTTTTGCCGGCCGGCCGGCGAGCGCAGCGCGCGGGCCAGGCGCTCCGGGTCCTTCAGGAGGGCATCCGTCACCTGCGCATCCTTACCGGTCAGGCGGACCACGCCCACGGCAAGGCCGGGGCTGCATGCGGGCGGGGCGCAGAAGGAGAGGGCGACCGGCTCGGCCCGGTCCTCGGCAAGCCATTTGCGCAGGGGCAGCGCATCCCAGGGCGCGCCGGGCGGCACGCCCGCAACGGGCCGGGGGATGTAGCCGCAGCTGGTAACAGCCAGAGCAAGGATGATGAGGGAGCCGGGACGCAACAGGCGAAGGAGCATGGCCTTATCTATGCGCAAAATCGACCGGGAGGGGAAGAGTGTGCAACACCTGTCCTGCGCTCCCGGATCTCCGCTGCGCTTCGTTCGGGATGACACCACCCTCCAACCCTCCCCGTCATCCCCGGACGTGTTCCGGGGATCCCCTTCCTTGCGCCGCTGTGGCTCCTCAGACGTGGATGGCCGGGTGTCATCCCCGGCGCACGCAGTGCGGGAAGGGGATCCACCCGCACCCTCAGCGCTGTGGATCCCCTTCCCCTGCGCTGCTGCGTCCCTCCGGGAATGACACGGCGGGCAGGAGGTATGTTCCTCCTTTGTTCTTGACCTTGGCTGCAAGCTGAGCTATATCGTTGCCTAGCTTGTTTCTGCCGAGGGGCGCGCTCGCGAGGCGTCGCAGTGTGGGAGCAGGCACGGTCCTGTGCCGGAGCTGACACGCAGGCTCCTGTGACAGG